>WQXV01000058.1 GCA_009781565.1 Actinomycetes bacterium | reverse complement strand
GCCGAGGGTGCTGACGAGCGGCTCGACCGTGAGACGGCGCCCAACTGCACGCTGACCGATGACGGCTATATCGCCTCGATCGGGGTCACACGTATTCATCTGGAGGAAGACACCGGCAAGATGATACACATCGGTGGCGCCGACGGGCGCATCAGCGGGGCTGAGTACTCGCTGGCTGATTTCAACCGCGCCGGTACCGCGCTCATGGAGCTCGTGACCGAGCCGGATTTACGCACCCCCGAAGAAGCGCGCATGTTCGCGCGCACCCTGCGCCAGATCTGGTTGACATTGGGTATCAGCGACTGCAACATGGAGGAAGGCTCGATGCGTGCTGATGCCAACGTCTCGATCCGTAAACGCGGCGAGACCAAGCTGGGCACCAAGACCGAGCTCAAGAACATGAACTCGTTCAAGGCACTTCATGACGGGGTCAACTACGAGATCATCCGCCAAGCCGAGGTGCTCGACAACGGAGGGACCATCACGCAGGAGACGCGCCACTGGGAGCCGACCATGAAGGTGACCAGCGCGATGCGCACCAAGGAGATGGCGCTCGATTACCGCTATTTCCCCGAGCCCGACACCATGCCGGTCGAGCTCTCGGCCGAATACATCGAGAGCATACGGGCGCGTCTGCCCGAGCTTCCCGAGGCGCGCAAGGCACGTTTTATCGCCTCATACGGGCTGCCTGCGCATGACGCGGGGCTGCTCACCACCGATCTGGGGATCTTGAAGTTTTACGAGGAGTCGGTCAAGGCTGCCGGTCTGGCGCATGCCAAGTCGATCTCGAACGTGATACTCAACGACCTGAGCGCGCATCTGAACGCTAGCGGTCAGGCGCTTGAGGAGCTCAAGATCGTGCCGGCCCATATCGCGGAGCTCGTCGAGCTCGTCGATGAAGGCCTCATCAGCACGAAACAGTCCAAAGAGGTGTTCAAGGCGATGATCGAGACCGGTAAGAACCCGGGCCTCATCGTCGAGGAACAGGGTCTGCGCCAGGTCAGCGACACCGCCTCGATCGAAGCGGCCGTCGACGCGGTGATGGCCGCGCATCCCGATGAGGTCGAGGCCTATCGCGGTGGCAAAGAGGGCTTGAAGGGCTTTTTCGTCGGCCAGATCATGCGCGAGACGAAAGGACAGGCAAATCCCACGGTCGTAAACGAGATTCTCGCACAAAAACTCAAGCAATAATGATAAAGTGAAATCCGTAGATAGTAACGAGTTTGAGTAAAGATCAAGAGACGGCGGAGGAGGAAAGGAAACGATATGTATCAGAAGCGTGCGAGCTCATACAGATGGCTCCTTCTGGGAGTGATGGTCCTGTTGGGACTGAGCCTTCTATTCGTTGTCGGATGTGACTCGACGAGCTCGGATGATACCACCAGTACCACTACCGATTCAGAGACGAGTACCAACGTGGATACGAACACTGATGGCGATCTGGTCGGTCCGGTCTGGACGCTGACCCAGATGGCTGCCAAAGAAGAGGGCGCCGATGCCGCGCCGATCGAAGAAGGTATCACAGCGACCATCGAGTTCAATGCTGATGGGACCTATCATGCACAAGCACCGGTCAATATACTGAACGGCACCTATACGCTTGATGGTGGGGACAAGATCACGATCAACGACGGGGCGATGACCCGGATGATCGGGATCGATGATGCGGTCAACGCGGCCGAGGACGCCTTCGTCGCGCACCTGACCAGCGTTGCGACCTACAAGGTCTTGGCAGATTCACTTTCGCTCTACGACACAGACGGCATATTGGTATTGGAGTTTGAAAAATGAGAAACATAATGGAGTGGTTCACCAGTAACGAGTGGTCCTGGAGACTGATCGGTTTCTCCGTTCTTGTCGCCGCCTATGTCCTTGCCGCGAGCAGGATCGGCAAGCGCCAAAAGCAACGCGATGACCTGGCCAAATACATCAACGAGATCACCGGAGCCGAGTGGGAGCTCGAATCCATGGTCGTCCCGTACTCCGGTCACGGTCTGGCTCAAAAGCTCGATGAGACCGCGGCAGCGGTTCTGACCATCAACAAGAACAATACGTTCGAGGCAGCTTGTCCTCTCAACACCTACTCGGGTGTGTGGGAGATCGTGGATGCTCCAGCAGATCTGGAGAAAGAGGTCGACGAGCCGCATATCAAATTCGATGTGCAGCGCACGACTGCCAATGAGGGTGACGCCAACATCTTGAGAAGCGAGAAGTATTTCGTCTCGATGATGCGCAAGGCCAACATCGCGCGCACGATCCATGCCAATACCCACCTTCTGCTCTGTGATAAAGAAGGTCTGGTCATCGGCATGTTCCATGAGAAGCCCAAAGAGCACACCGTCATCTTCAAAAAATAGGCCGGGCTAGAAGGAGGGGAAATGCAAAGCGCATTTCAGACCGATCTCTATCAGCTCACCATGGCGCAGGCTCGTTTCCTCTTAGGAGGAACTGAGCCGCGTGCGTCTTTCACCCTCAACTTTCGCAGGCTGCCCTTCGGGGGTGGCTTTGCCGTATGCGCTGGTCTCGAGCGGGCGCTTGATTTCTTGGACGAGTGGCACGTCACCGAGGCCGAGATCGCCTATCTGCGCACCTGCAAGGCGCGCGATGGATCGCCGCTGTTTGCTGAGGCGTTCCTCGAGCACCTGGGTAAGCTGAGGTTCACTTGTGACGTGGATGCGGTAGCCGAAGGCGCGGTCGTGTTCGGCAACGAGCCGCTGCTGCGTATCACCGGTCCGCTCACGCTGTGCCAGATGGTCGAGACTCCGCTGCTTAACATCATCAACTTCTCGACGCTGATCGCGACCAAGGCAGCTCGCTGTGTGCTGGCAGCCGAGGGCGACGAAGTGCTCGAGTTCGGTCTGCGCCGGTCCCAAGGACCCGATGGGGGACTGATGGCCTCACGCTCCGCTTATGTCGGAGGTGTGGATGCGACGAGCAATGTGAAAGCCGGTATGCTCTTCGGTATCCCGGTGGCAGGCACGCACGCGCACTCCTGGATCATGAGCTTCGACAGTGAGCTCGAAGCGTTTCGCGCCTACGTGGAGACCTCAACGAATAACGCGGTGCTCCTGGTCGACACCTATGACACGCTCGAAGGGGTACGCAATGCGATCACGGTCGGGCGCGAGATGGAGGATCGCGGACAGCGCCTCTTCGGCATCCGGATCGACTCGGGTGATCTGGCGTGGCTCTCGATACAAGCCCGGGCGATGCTTGATGAGGCGGGGCTGGATTACGTGAAGATCGTGGCGAGCAACTCGCTCGATGAATACACGGTGCGCTCACTCAAAGACGAAGGTGCACGTGTCGATATCTGGGGTGTGGGTACCTCGATGGTGACCGGTGGTGATCAATCCGCACTCGACGGTGTCTACAAGATGAACGCGATCGAGGACGCTGCGGGCAATTGGAGTCCTCGTATGAAGATCTCGGATCAGATCGCCAAGGCGACGCTTCCCGGGATCTTGGGTGTACGCCGCTTCTACGACGAAGCCGGGCTCATGAATGGGGATATGATCTATAGTGCTCTGAGCGCGGCTTACCACGACGGGGGGAATGCCGTGCTCAAACAGTCCTCGGCTTCGCCTGCGGAACTGCGCGCGGTCACTCCCCCCGTCATGCTTTCCGCGCTCGAAGATAATGCAGTCATGGTCGATCCGGCGGATGCAACGAGGAGTAAGAGCTTCAAAAAAAGGACACCCTACGAGGAGTTGCTGGTGCCGGTGATGCGTGAGGGCAAGATCATCGGTGAGGTACCGACGCTTACCGATGCCCGAGCACGCCTTGCAGCAGACCTTGCCAAACTCGATGATTCACACAAGCGCTTCCTGCGCCCGCATCGCTATCCGGTCGGTATCGAGCAGTCGCTTGCCGATGAGCGGGTGGCATTGATGCGTCAACTGAAAGGTGAGGGCTGATGGCAGCGATGCTGGATCAAGATACCGCGCTGATCGTGGTCGACATCCAAAACGACTTCTGCGGGGGTGGAGCTCTTGCGGTACCCGATGCCGATGCGGTCGTTCCCGTCATCAACGATCTGATGGGTCGGTTCCAGACCGTGGTCGCCTCACTGGATTATCATCCTGCCGGACATGGCTCGTTCGCCTCATCCCATGAGGGAAAAGCTGTGGGTGACATGGTTGCGCTCGGTGAGGTCGATCAGGTACTCTGGCCCGATCACTGTGTCGCTGACACTTACGGCAGCGAACTGCATCCGGATCTACTCAACGATCCCATCACCAAATTCGTGCTCAAAGGCACCGATCCTGCAATCGATAGCTACAGCGCGTTTCGTGACAATGCGCAAGGTGGCGATACCGGACTGGCCACCTATCTACATGAGGCAGGTATCATCAAGGTCGTCGTCGTCGGGCTCGCGCTGGACTACTGTGTGAAGTTCACTGCGCTCGATGCGGTGAAAAACGGCTTTGAGACCACCGTCGTGGTCGATGCGACCCGTGCGGTCAACCTCGCACCCGATGATGGCGAGGCGGCGATCGCTCAGCTGCGCGATGCGGGGGTCGCTATCGCTCAAGTCGCCGGCCTCTAGAAAACCTTTCATGTTCCAATCGATCAAAAAGTATCTATGGGACCTCCCTGAACCATTACGTTTCCTCTTGGCTGGGGGACTTAACACCGCAGTCGGTTATCTCATCTTTGCGACAGGTTTGTTTCTCCTAACGGTGCCGATGCGCTCGCTCGGTGGCTGGATCGGGGATCATTACTACGTGATCATCCAGTGGCTCATGTGGGTGATCTCGGTCCCATTCGGAGCATTCACCTTCAAATACTATGCGTTCCAATCAAAAGGCGCCTACCTGCCGCAGGCTCTGCGTTCCTATGTGGTGTACTTTCCCGCTCAGCTGCTTGCCAGCGTACTGATCGTGGCGTTCGTCCGCCTATTCAGCACTTGGTTGCCCCACCTATCCAACACCATCTATCCCGTTGATATGACAGTGCTGCTGGCTCAGTTCTGCACGATCTTCTTCTCGACGATCGTCTCCTATTTCGGGCACAAGTACTTCACGTTTCGCTCCACCTGACATAGTCATGGCATGATTTCGGTAACAAAGCGTGTGTTAGAATGAAACAGGTGTTGGGTCGGAAGTTGCTTCGGGAACTGCCGACCCGCTTCTATTCGCTGGGCTCTATCGAGTCCGTCGAATGGAAATCACCACGATAAACCGACCAATGCGGTATACCTTATAGACAACGTAGGCTCGTTGCTTCACAACTACCTTTTTGTCCATTGGCTCAACACCTGTTACTCCTCAACTGTCGCTAAGAGCGACGCCCGAGCCGCCGCTCGGGATATAAGCTCAGTCAAGACCGTGTGCCTTGACCGGTTGAGGCAAGAGCAATATTGAGTTGTCAATGCACACTAATAGCTTCAACGATAGAAGAGAGTACCTAACTGGTTCTTAGGGATGAGTTGCCGCAGAACACAACTGGAGCGGACATCCTATCTAGTTCAGCATTAATTTTAATAAGGTTTTGTAGTGCAAAAGGCAGGTTATTGACAGCTAGTTCACCCTACAGATCGTAGGTGTAGACGTTGGTCTCGATGCGACCGTTGAGTACCGGGTGGGTGTGTATCGGGCTGAGCCCCAGATGCGCAGAGATGGTCTGATCCGGTGTGATGAGGGCTAGCCGATAGCCGTCCCAGTACCCATCCAAGGTCTCACGCAGATACTCGTAGAGTGGCGGAAGCTCATCTTTTTCAAGCATACGCTCGCCATATGGCGGATTAAGCGCGATCATGCCGGGCACCGAGCTCTCGGGGCGCGTGACCTCGATAAAATCATCTTGCGAGAGAGTGATATAGTCCTCAAGACCCACTTGGCGGATCCCGTAACGCGCGATGTTGACATGAGCCGGACTGATGTCGCTGGCATAGATCGGCGGGATCGAGGCCAGTCCACGCTCGCGGCGGTTCTGCGCCTCGTCGACCAAGCGCTCCCACGCGACTTTGTCATGCTGGACCCACCGATCGAATCCCCAGCGCTTGCGCAGCAGGCCCGGCGCGATGTCTCCGGCGATCATGGCTGCCTCGATCGGTAGCGTGGCTGAGCCACACATGAAATCGACGAAAGGTGCGCCGGTAGCAGCGATTCTAGGCCATCCGCCCCAGGTCACAACGGCGGCAGCCAGAGTCTCTTTCATAGGTGCGACCACCTGGACCTCTTTGGCGCGGTAGTGCCGACGATGCAGCGGTTCGCTGGCAAAATCGATGAAGATCTGCGCGTACTTCTTGCGCATTACCACATGAAGCTGCAGGTCAGGATGCTTGGAAGTGATGTTGGGCCGTTTCTTTTTGAGCGCGCGGAAACGGTCGACGATCGCGTCTTTGACCCTCACGTTGATGAATTGGGTGTTACGAAAGATCTCGTTGGAGCCGATGCTGGTGATATAGAGGGTGCCATCAGGACGCAAATGCGTCTCCCACGGCAGTTGCAGCACCTCGTTGTAGAACCTCGCATCGCTGACGATGTCGAGTTGCGCGATCTTGAGTAGCACGCGCGAGGCGAAGCGCGACCACAGACACACACGGTAGCCGTCCTTGATCGTTCCTTTGAACAGCACCCCCATACGTTGCGGACGCACACTGCGACAGCGAAGCGTACGCAACTCGCCCGCAAGCAGCTGTTCGAGACCGGGCGCGCACGAGACGAAGTAATTATGAGTCGGATAGTGAGCCATGGATACTATCATAGCGCACCGCGCTGCGTCATCCCCAGCATAGTGAGCTATGATAAGCACATGGCAATATCACGCAGAATCATCAACGAACCATCCGGACAGATCTTCGAGGAGATTGCAAAGGTCATGAACTATCCCGCCCGCTCGTTTACCGCCCTGATCGATCGAGACGAGGTCATCGATGACCTGGCCAAGTTGGTGGCTATCCCGTCCTGCAGCTTCGATGGGTTCGATATCGGGCCATCGCTTAAGTGCGCCGATGCGGTCGCCGATATGGTGCGTGAGGCGGGTTTCGAAGATGTCGAGTTGCTCGAAGTGGGCGGACGCGCCCCGGTCGT
>WQXV01000057.1 GCA_009781565.1 Actinomycetes bacterium | reverse complement strand
CTGCCGAGGCACAAGCCGAGTCACGTGTACTGATGCTTTCCACCAACAACATCAAGAGCCCGGCAAACGGCAAAGCGCTGGCTACTCCGTCCCAGGACATGGTTCTCGGACTTTACTTCCTCACCTCGCTGCGCGAGAGTGAAGAGGACGGACAGACGCTCGTCTTCATGAACGAGGACGAGGCACTCCTGGCACATGATGCCGGTCTGGTATCGCTGCAAACGCCCATCGAGGTGCGCGCGACCGAGACCATCGCGCTGCGCGATAGTGCCACCGACAAGACGAGCCGCACCATCGAGGCTGGGACCCGCTTTACCACGACGGTGGGGCGCATCATCTTCAACCACTCGATCCCGATCGATTTTCCCTATATCAACTACACGCTCAACAAGAACAAGATCGCCGATATCGTCGAAGACCTCGCCGATATGTATTCGACGACTGAGATGGGCATCATACTCGATGAGATCAAGCGTCTCGGTTTCCACTATGTCACGATCGCGGGTATCACCGTCTCGCTCTATGACGCGACGACCCCGGTCGACAAAGAGGAGATCTTGGAACGCTACGAGAAAGAGGCGCGCGCGATCGAGGATGCCTACGACATGGGTACGATGGACAGCGACGAGCGCCATAAGCTCATCATCGACGTGTGGAACCGTGCGACCGATGAGGTCGGGCAAGCCATGGTCGACAGTTTCGATGAGCAGAATCCGATCTATCAGATGGCCGACAGTGGT
Source organism: Actinomycetes bacterium (assembly GCA_009781565.1). Lineage (GTDB taxonomy): Bacteria > Actinomycetota > Coriobacteriia > WRKU01 > WRKU01 > WRDL01. The sequence continues at coordinate 6,347 of WQXV01000057.1, read as the reverse complement.
GCGCGTGGAAACCTCAAGCAGTTCCGTCAACTGGGCGGAATGCGCGGATTGATGCAGTCACCGAAGGGTGATGTCATCGACCAGCCGGTGAAGTCGAACTTCCGTGAAGGCTTGACCGTGCTCGAATACTTCATCTCGACCCATGGCGCGCGCAAGGGTCTGGCCGATACCGCATTGGGTACTGAGACCGGTGGATACACCACCCGTCGTTTCCTTGATTTCGTCCACGACGCGATCGTGCGTGTTGAGGATTGCGGGACTCACGAAGGAGTCATGACCGCACTGCGCGCACGTCACAATGACGAGCTGGACCGCAACCTGATCGGTCGCGTGGTCGCCAGTGACGTCGTCGACAAGAAGGGCAACGTCTTGCTGGAGGCTGGAGAATACATCACCGACCTCGAGCAGCTCGCCGACTTCGAGAAGGCTGGACTGACCCACATCAACGTCCGTACTGCGCTGACCTGCCTGGAAGGCCGCGGTATCTGTCAGAAGTGCTACGGCTATGACCTGTCCAACGGCAAGCCCGTCGACGTCGGCACCGCGGTCGGAGTCATCGCAGCCCAGTCGATCGGTGAGCCGGGAACCCAGCTGACCATGAGGACCTTCCATACGGGAGGTGTGGCCGGCACTGACATCACCCAAGGTCTGCCGCTGGTCAACGAGATCCTCGAGTCACCTAAGGCCAATCGTGTCTTTGCGGTGCTCGCGCCTCAAGCCGGCAAGATCACGCTAAGCAGCGAGGGCGACAAGCCGGTCATCACGATCACCGGTGCCAAGAATAAGAAGTGGTCGAGCAAGCCACTGGGACCAGAGCATATCATCGATGTTGCCGATGGCGATATCGTCGAGGCGGGAGACAGCCTGACCAAGGGCCGTCCCTACGGTCCCGACATGCTCGATATCGTCGGGCGCGAGAAGATGCTTCGTTGGATCATCCATGAGCTGCAAAGCGTCTATCGCGGTCAAGGTGTCGAGCTCAACGACAAGCATTTCGAGATCATCGCAAGTCGTATGCTCTCAAAGGTCAAGGTCATCGAAAGTGGGGATACGCTCTTCCTGGTCGACTCCTATGTGGACCGCACCCAGTTCCTCGAGGTCAACGATCGTGTGGTCGCCGAAGGCGGTAGACCAGCAGAGGCGGTCGATACCCTGATCGGACCGTTGCAGATCGTGCGTGCCTCCATGCGCTCTCTGGGATCCGAGTCGTTCCTCTCGCTCGCGTCGTTCATGTGGACCACCACGGTGCTTTCACAAGCTGCGATCGAGAATCGCGAGGATGCGCTGGTCGGACTCAAAGAGAACGTCATCTTGGGTAAGCTGATCCCTGCCGGTACCGGTATGAAGCAGTATCGCAACGTTGGGCTTTCCTACAAGGGTACCAAGATCGGGGACGAGACCGACCTCGAGGTCGCTCCTGATGCGCTGCGCCAAGACCTGCTTGAGATCGAATCGCTCATGCCTGAGGATGAGGATTGGGATGTCGAGGAGATCATGGGTAGCCTGATCGCGACGGACGAAGCGCCGTTTCCCTATACCTGGGACGATGACGAGATCGATGTCTCCAAATACCTCGGCGTCGCGTTCGACCCCGATGAGATGCTGGGTACCTCAGCGATCATCGGGATGGACGAGAACGAGGTGCTCTTGGGCGTTCCCGAGATAAGCGAGGAGACCCCTGAAGCAGCGGTCAACACTTTTGACGCGATCGCGGATATGCCCACGGTGACCGAGGATATCGCTGCAGCGGCCCGCGAAGCCGGCAATCTGACCGATATCGGCGTCTCGATCCGCTGGGCCAAGAAGCTTGCGGCTGCTGGTGTCAGTACCGTCGGTGACCTTGCAGGAAAAGATGAGGATACCTTGCTTCATCTGCCCGGTGTGGGTCCCAAGGCGGTCGAGGAGGTCGTCGAGGGTCTTGCCGCGCATGGATTGCCACCGCTGCACTAAGCCAGCAAGACGCGGTTGAGCACGCGGGGTATACGCCGTGCTCAAACAGTCCTCGGCTTCGCCTGCGGAACTGCGCGCAGTCGCATACCTCCGCATGCTTTCCGCGTATTCCCTCAACTCAGCGGTGGCAAAATGAGCAGAAGACGCTCTCACTAATACAAGAAAAGAGTCCGGCATTGCCGGACTCTTTGGTATGCGATGGGTAAGCGTCTACTCGTCGACGGTATCGATCGTCTCGACGGCGTCCTCATCATCACTCTCATCTGCGATCACCGTGACGTTTTCAGCAGCGCATGCTGAGACCGCCTCGGCTGCCTTGGCAGCCTCCTCAGCCTGAAGGTTGGCTTCTGCAGCAGCTTTATCGGCGCGATCGGCCGCTTTGCGTGCTGCCTCGGCGAACTTGATGGCGATCTTCTCGCGTGCATCGGCTGAGGCGTCCTTGATCTGCTCGACCGCGATCGTGGTCTGCTCGACAGCCACATCGGCAGCAGCCCCCAGTTTATCAACGACATCAGGTCCTTTTTCGCGGATGTAGTCGCCGTACTTCGTACCATCTGACATGATGACTCCTTTCTCATGTGTTTCGATACTATCAGCATACCATTGTGCCGCAGCTTGGACCGACTGATTTGCGACCTTATCAGTAATGTGCGGTATGCTGGTATGCAACCAAACTGTGGGAATGACAAATGCGACCTAGGGAAGCATTTGATGTTGCAGTGACTAACAGTAGGTAGCAGTGTGCTCTATAAAGAGCCGAACAGAAGGAACACATCATGGATCAACCGACCATTCAACAGATCGCAACGCGTATCTATTCGCTTCGCGAGGATATGGGGTTTTCGCCTGCCGATATGGCAAGCGCCATCGGGATTGACGAGGCAAAATACCTCGAAGCCGAAGCCGGTGGGTACGACTTCAGCTTCACATTCCTCTATCGCACCGCTGAAAAGCTGGGTGTGGACATGATCGACCTGCTCACCGGAGAAGGACCCCATCTGACCGGGTACTCTGTGATGCGCAAGGGCGAAGGGCTTGAGATCAAGCGCGATGAGGGCTTCAAATACCTCCACCTTGCGCCCGAGTTCAAAGACAAACTTGCCGAGCCCTTCTTGGTGACCGCGCCGTATCGTGAAAGCGAGCAGGACGCGCCCATCAAGATGCAGTCGCATGCCGGCCAGGAGTTCAACTACATCATCAGTGGTCAGATGCGATTTGCCCACGACGGACACACCGAGGATCTCAATCCGGGAGATACCGTGCTCTATGACAGCAACAGAGACCACGGCATGATCGCGATCGGGGGAGGGCCGTGCACGTTCTTAGCGGTCGTCCTCAAAGATCCCAAAGATATATAAAGGAGCCTCAAGTCTCATGCAAAACCTTCATAAGACCTATGTCGCCGAGCTCTACGACAGCGACGGCGTACTCTCTGATTTCTCACTGACCTATCCGGACCGGTTCAACTTCGGCTACGATGTGGTCGACCGTATCGCCGACACCGAGCCGGACCGTCTGGCCATGATCTGGACCAATCCTGAAGGCGAGGAACACCACTTCACCTTCGAGGACATCAAGGTCTGGTCGAATCGGACCGCCAACTTTTTGGCTTCGTTAGGTATTGGCAAGGGCGACCCGGTGATGGTCATCGCGCGGCGCCACTATCAGTTCTGGTTCATCGCGATCGCGCTGCACAAGCTGGGTGCGATCATGATACCGGCGACCTTCATGCTCAAAGAACATGACCTTGAATACCGCATCAATGCGAGTTCGACCAAGGCGATCATCGCTACGAATGCAGGAGATATCGCTGATACCGTCGACAATGTTGCCAGCAAGTGTCCTTCACTCGAGTACAAGATCCTGCTCAATGGGGGAGGTGCCGGTCTGGCACTGGATGACCAGTCACACCTGAGCGGACCCGATCATGTCTGCGAGTTGGACGCGCCAGAGCGCGACGGCTGGCTTGATTTCAACAAGAGCGTGCGCGAAGCTGATGAGAGCTTCACGCGTATCGCGACCTCGGTCCACGATCCGTTCCTGCTGTATTTCTCCAGCGGGACGACCGGTAACCCCAAGATGGTACTGCACGATGGATCCTATGCGCTTGCCCACATCGTGACCGCTAAACACTGGCATAACGTCACCTCCGATGGGGGAGCGCATCTGACGATCGCAGATACCGGATGGGGCAAAGCCGTGTGGGGCAAACTTTACGGTCAGTGGTTGATGGAGGCATGCGTGTTCACCTACGACTTCGACCGTTTCAACGCCGACGACATCTTGGCACTGATGGAGAAATACGGCATCACCACGCTGTGCTGTCCGCCCACGATGTATCGCTTGATGGCAGCAGCCGGCATCGAGAAGTATGATCTGTCCAAGCTGGTCTATTCGACCACGGCAGGAGAGGCACTCAACCCCGATCTCTTCGAGATGTGGAAAGAGGCGACAGGGCTGGAGATGTATGAGGGATTTGGTCAGACCGAGACCGTACTCTCGATCTTCAATGTGATCGGCTCGAAGCCACGGGCCGGATCGATGGGGAAACCCTCACCGCATCTCTCAGTCGATCTGCACACTGAGGACGGGCGTCCCTGTAATCGCGGACAGACCGGCGAGATCGTCATCGATATGCGTTCGGGCAAGCCCGAAGGCATCATGACCTGCTACTATCGTGACGAGGAGCGCACCGAGCGTGCGATCCGTGATGGGTTCTATCACACCGGAGATCTCGCCTGGGTCGATGAGGATGGTTACTACTGGTATGTGGGGCGAAACGACGACGTCATCAAGAGCAGCGGCTACCGTATCGGGCCCTTCGAGGTCGAGAGCGTTCTGCTCGAGCACGATGCGGTCAAGGAGTGTGCGGTGACCGGGGTGCCTGATGATGTGCGTGGCTACGCAGTCAAGGCGACCATCGTGCTAGCCGACGGCTTTGAGCCGAGCGACGAGCTCACGAAGGAACTACAGACCCACGTCAAGACCACGACCGCTCCCTATAAGTATCCGCGCATCATCGATTATGTCGATGAGCTTCCCAAGACGGTCAACGGCAAGATACGTCGCGGTGCCATCCGCGAAGCAGATGAGCAAAAGGCACGCGAAGCTCAAGCAGCATCAGGACTCGTGTAGCACATCGTGAGACAATAAAGAGTAGCTTGCCATCACTCTCAAGATAGCGTGACCGTGAGTGGCAAGAAGGCGAGACGGGTACCACCGTGAGAGAGGACCTGCCGATGGAAGATCTACAAGGACCTGCTGTGACGAACAACGACTGGACCATCGTGATGGATAGCTCCTGCGATATGCCGGAAAAGATCGGGCAGGGGGGCGTCGATTGGGTTCTCGCACCGCTCAGTGTGATCGTGGGCGAGAAGGAGTTCGTCGATGATGCCGACCTTGATGTCGCCGAGATGATGCGCGCGATCAAAGCATATCCCGGGGCGGCCACCAGCGCGTGCCCGCCGGTCGGTGTCTATGCTGAAGCCTTCCGCCGCAGCCCTAATATCATCTGTATCACCATCACCGGTTCGCTGAGTGCATCCTATGAGAGCGCCCTGCAGGCCAAGGAGATGGTCGAGGCTGAGGATCCCACCCGCAATATCCATGTTATCGATTCTCGAGCGACCTCAGGCAAACTCACCCTGATCGCCGAGGAGGCCGAGCGGCTCATCGAGCAGGGGCTGTCCTTTAACGAGGTGGCGCGCAAGCTCGACGAGTACGAGGACAGCACCATCCTGTTCTTCTCACTGGCCTCGTTCGACAACCTGATCAAGAACGGGCGCATGCCCAAGTATCAAGGCATGCTCGGTCAAGTGCTCAAGATCCGCCCGGTCGCCTATGCGACCAAAGCAGGCGAGATCGAGATATTGGACAAACCGCGTGGCGAGAAGGCGATGCTGCGCAAGATGATCGAGCGCATGAAGGAGTTCAAGAGTTTCGAGGGGCTGCCGGTCATCATCAGCCACTGCAATGCGCCCGAGGTCGTCCAAAAGCTCAAGGAACACATGGAGGAGGCGGCCAGCGTCAAGAGCATCCGTATCATGCCGACGCGCGGCCTCTGCTCTTTTTATACTGATGATGGCGGGTTCATCGTCGGGTACTGATCGGAGGGGACTATGTTCTCACCACTGACGCTCAAACCATTGACGCTTATCACCGGTCATTACGGGGTGGGCAAGACCAACTTGACGATCAATCTTGCTCTGGACCTTCGTGAAGCGGGACAGACCGTGACGGTGGTCGATCTTGATATCGTCAATCCTTATTTTCGCTCCAGTGACTATACCACCCTGCTGGAGGACGCGGGCATCGAGATCATCGCGCCCCTATTCGCGGGAACGACGCTCGATACCCCCACACTCAGTGCCGCGCTCGGCGGCGTGTTCGAGCGT
>WQXV01000056.1 GCA_009781565.1 Actinomycetes bacterium | reverse complement strand
CGATGAAGGGGAGGAGCGCGATGGTGATGACGACGTTGAAGATGATGTGGGCGAAGACGAGCTGCTGCTCGACCTGATCGCTGATCTGTTTGACCAGGGCAGCCAGATCGAAGTGGAAGAACCCAAGGATGATAAATATCATCACGCCCAAGAGGTTGAACAGCAGGTTGGCGACCGCGGTGCGTTTGGCCGGTTTGTTGGTGCCGATCGAGGCGATGAAGGGGGTGATGGTGCCGCCCAGGTTCAGTCCGTACAGGATGAAGATCGCCTGGTTCAGATCGGTGATCACCCCGGCTGCGATCATCGAGAGGATGATACCGATGGTCGCCGTCGAGCTTTGGATGATGGCGGTGACGGTGAATCCGACCAAGATACCGATGAACGGGTTTCTCGTATGTTCGAAGAGCTCTGCCATAAAGGGGACGTCTTTGAGAGGACTCATCGAGTCGCTCATCAAGGTCAAACCCAAGAAGAGAAGACCGAACCCCAAAAAGACCAATCCGGTGTTCTTCAGTTTCTTCTGTCTGATGAAGAGCACCAACATGGCTCCGATAAAGATCAGGAGGGGAGCGTATGGTTTGATATTGAAAGTCAGCAGCATGCTCGATATCGTGGTACCGACATTGGCTCCGATGATGATGGCGGTCGCGCCGAAGAGCGTCATCAGACCGGCGTTGACGAAACCGACCGCCATGACGATGGTCGCCGTCGAGCTCTGTATGAGTGCTGTGACCAGGGCGCCCATGCCAGCGCCGATCCATCGGTTGGTGGTAAATCGCTTGACAAGGCCCTTGAGTTTTTTGCCGGCTACCTTCTTGAGTCCCACACTCATCCGGTTCATGCCATAGAGGAACAGGGCCAAGCCACCCAGTAACTCGAATATATGAAAGATGGTCACCTCAGTAGCCTTGTGATGGGCGTTATCAAGCATGCAGTACGCAACATGCCAGACATTATATACTAAAGTTAGACAAGAATTATTGACTGCTCTGTCGTCGCTCTATACACTGGATGTGAATCGATATCTATGATGATCGGTGATCGATCTTGCAGGGTTCGATCATTGTTCGAGAGGTGAAAACCATGTACGAACGAGAAGAAATTGAACAAATCAGCACTCCTGACAACAAGTGGGCCAAGATCGCCGCAGCGCTTGCAGCCCTTGCCCTGCTTGTCTCAGTGTTGGGTCTCTTTCTACCTACTGCGGATCTCTCAGAAGTCACGGGAGTTCCAGGCAAAAAGGGTGAGACGGGCGCACAAGGTGAGATCGGACCTGCTGGTCCTGCCGGCCCAGCTGGTGATCAAGGAGCTGCAGGCACCTCTGGCAGTGGAGGTGGAGCGACCGGTGCTACGGGAGCGGCGGGCGCAATAGGCGCGACTGGTGCCACGGGTGCCACCGGAGCAGCTGGACAGATCGGTCCATCCGGTCCTGCCGGTCCAGCAGGAGCTAAGGGGGAGACCGGAGCGCAAGGTAAGCAGGGCTTGCAGGGAATAGCAGGTCTCATGGGCCAGACCGGTCCGCAAGGGCCACAGGGCGAGACGGGTCCTCAAGGCCCGCAAGGTGATACCGGTCCTCAGGGTGAAACTGGCCCGCAAGGTGAGACAGGGCCTCAGGGCCCACGAGGACCACGAGGTCGCCAGGGCGATATGGGCCCGCAAGGCGAACAAGGTCCATCTGGTGCGACCGGTGCAGTTGGTCCTCAAGGTCCGTCTGGTTCAATGGCGACGGCATATATCGGGCTTTATGGGAATCTCAGAGATTATCTGGGATACACAACTATCCCCTTCCAGACGTCGATAGTTTCGAAGGATATGCAGTTTATCGACCCCAACTATTGCGAGGTATTAGTTGCAGGTGATTACTACATCTCATATGCGGTATGGGTCGATGCCTATCATTCGCCTGGTATTGTCAACCAAGGAACTATCGGTATCCAGAGAAATTCATCCGTCATAAACTGGCAACCGTATCGAGGAACGACAGTTCAGGTTGAAAACTATTGCAACATCGCGGGGAGCACGATGGTCAATCTGGCGGTCGGCGATCGAGTGAGCTTAGTGAATGCCTCAACGTATCCTTCGTACTTTAGAGATTGCACCCTCTCGATAATAAGAGTTGGCCCTTAAGAGACTACTCGCACTGAGCCTTCGCACTCTCAATAGCAGCTTCCCATTCAAGGAGCGCTTTTTGCATCCATGAGAATCGATAGGTCCCGGTATCGGTGACCAGATCGAGAACGGGGCTCAACCCCTGTTTGCCCTGATTGATCGCGAGGATGCTGCCCAGCGGGATCTCATGTCTGATCTCACCTTTTGCTGCTGCACCGGAAAAATCCGCTACCGATCCCTCTGCCATCTTCTTAATATTCTTGCCTTTGCCGAACACGAAACGCTGATTGGTGAGAATGGCGGTACCACCCTCCGCAAGGTTCTTGCTTGCGGCACTGGCCTTCTTCCGTCCAAAGAGAGGATTACCAGCTGCTCCATGGGCCACGACCGTTGCAACATCTTTTAGGTTTGCGTTGGTAAAGGTAGTGGATCCTACTTTCAGTACTGTCTCGCTCATTGGGGCGCCTCCTTCATGCAAATCGGTTCGTTCGTCATTGCTGCGGTATTTCCCATCGATGCGCTGGTCGCTTATGGTGCAACGTTATCCATTATAGATGGTCAGAGTTGCAAAGTGTTATAGTCACTCGTAGGACGTGGCACAATCAGACCTATTGATCCACATGATCAATTCTTTGCGATGAAGAATTTACTCTAAGGTTCTCTTGAGAATACGATTTGCTCTCGCGGTCCTGGTAGCGTCTATGAACAGACCACCGACTATTATTACAGGATAGATAATGAAAACAGTCCGGATTCCATCCCTATAGGCATGGGGATGGAGATCGGTGTAGAGGCCAGTCAGCCACACAAAGAGGATCATTATGAGGACACTTATCAAGCAGTGGATAAGTAAGATGAGGGGAAGAGATAGCTTCTCAAAGTACCTGAAAACGAGCAATGACAAAGATGCGCAGATACAGAGGATGAATCTCATGCCAAGATGCCAAAACGAGGTGTCGAGAATGCCTTGGGGAACGCAGAGAATGAGGTCGAGCATCGTTGCTATAGTAAAGAACACGCAAACGATGATCGCCCTATTGCCATAGACAAGATTATGCAGAACCGACTTCACGTTAGCCACCCCGACCAATTTCTAGGATTTTATCCAGCAAGTTTCCGCGATAGTGACGACTGACCTCGATCCGCTCACCACTGACGAGTTCTGCCACTAGTTTCATGTTCAACACGGAGGAAAGCCACTTGATCTTGCGAATGTTGGCGATCATCGGTTTGCTTACGCGCACAAAGTGCTTGTCGCTGAGCAACTGTTCGAGTTGTGTCAACGAATACGCTGAGGTGTAGACATTATCTGTGGTGCAGATACACGTGCGTCCATCCACCCATTCGATATAGAGGATGTCACTTATGTCGATCGGGTATTTCTTTTTATCGATCTCTCCCCATAATATTTGGTCACCTTGATTGCATATTTCGATGATCTGATCGATTGGAGACGTCAACTCACGATAGTTGATATCCACTCGGTCATCGGGTAACAAGGGGTCTTTGTTGGTGGTTAATCTGATCACGTTACGCACCTCGAGAACAGTGTAGAGTGCTCGACTCAGTTTAGCAATAGCCCCAAGTCAAGATGCAGTAATGTCTTCGCAAGATGCAAGACAGGTAAGACAATCGTGGAGATGAGAAGTGGTGGCCGGGGGCAGAATTGAACTGCCGACACACGGATTTTCAGTCCGTTGCTCTACCAGCTGAGCTACCCGGCCAAATGAGCGGTGCGCAATCGATTACGCGAGACAGTATAATAACATGTTTTCGCACGATATGGCACCGCTCAATCTACTTATTATCAAGGTCCAAGGTGGTTCTTACCATACCAACGTTTACTGATTGCCCAGAAGGAAGGTGGCTCCCTCTTCACCAGCGAACGCGATTCTGCCCCTATCAGGCAATACTATCGAATGCCGCGGGTTTTTCTCAAGAGAGGTCGCGATACAGTTCATCCTATCGTCGAATACGAACCACGACCCATTCTGCGGGGCAACAATACCCAGCTCAGAGCCTCCCAGGCCCTCATCGATATCGACCCACAGGGTCTCGAGACCGAGCGTGAGCTGATCGTTGAACTCTGATAGTCTTCGCAGTGATGAGGCATCGATGTATTTGAACTCATTCACGGCCAGGTATTCGACTCCCTGCTGCTCGGTTATGCGCAGATCATTCGTATCGCGTCCCAGCATGGTCGGTATGCTTTGAAAGGCTGAGGCATAAGACGCATCGACGATCTTGGCCGATTTGATCAATTTACCACTACCTCGATAGATGCCTTGTCCCACATAACCCACCACCCGATCATCGACCAGCGTTTTGGCGAGCGGCTCAGTGGCATAGTACAGAGATGTGTACTTCTCACTCACCAGCAGGTACTCCTTCTCATTTCTTTCCTTCCATGCCTCGAAGTCATCTGAGGCAACCGTATTCGTCTCAAGCTTTTCGGCAAGAGGGACCGCAATCGCAGTGGTGCTCAATCCAGGCATCGCGATAGCGGAATTGACGATGAGGTACTTTTGATCGGCAAAGCTCAGTTTTGTGATTCCCTTGGCTCCGTCCTTCGGTGCGCTCAGACCGATGAAATCGCCTTTGGTCGAGACGAATTCGCCCTCGGTATTGTAGAGGTATTCCACCGTGCGCTCATTTTTGACCATGAGCGGAGTCAGCAGAAGGGAATCCTCAGTGAACTCAACTTCGAGAATGCCCATGAATCCCGCATCATAGACACCGGCATAGGCTTTGATCTCGTCGGGAATGCGCGCGCGATCAAGGTTGCTCTCAGGTAGGGAAGGCGGTGTCTCATCGACGATCACGCCTTCCTCACGCAGAGCCGCCAACAGGATCTCTTGAGCGATCAGTTGCCCATGGCTATCCTTGCCAGATGAGAGTACGGCGACGGCGAGATCATAGTCTGGCAACACGATCAGATTCGAATGATAGCGCTCGGTATCCCCACCTTTGGAGAGTGCCTTGATCCCATAGTGGGTGAAAGGATAGGTCTCTATCGCATCCCAGCCCAAGCCATACCGAAATATCGTGTCCGCGTCTTGGGGCACCATGGGATCTTGGTGTTGGTCTCTCGCCATCTCGTCGGTTGATCCCTTTGATAGGACTGAGCCATCCGCGCTCTCCATGAAGATCGTTGCGAATCGGCACAGATCGCTCGGTGTGGCATAGATGCCACCCGTACCGATGACCCCGATGGTCTCGGCCAGAAGCTCATTGTTGCCCCTATAGGTGTTGGCGAGCAGGTCGCGATCGAACTCACCTTGCGAGGTCTTGGTCTGCTTCAGACCCAGCGGTGCAAGGAAGGTGGCCTCAAGATACTGAGAATAGCTGACACCGCTGACCGCCTCGATCAAGATCTCGGCAAGGGTCAGTCCATCATTGCAGTATATCGAGCGCTCTCCCGGAGCGTGCTTGAGCATCTGCGTCTTGAGGAGATCAAGAAAATGGTCATGGAGATAGGTGTCGTTATCGCCCAGCAAGAACGCATTGTTGTCGGTCATACCCTTAAGTCCTGATGAGTGGTTCAAAAGCATACGGGGAGTGATCTGTGTGTAGCGCTCATCTGCCATCTCGAACTGCGGAAGATAGGTGGTGAGTGGCTCGTCCAGATCGATATGTCCCTCCTCGACTAGTTTCATGACAGCTGCTGCCGTGTATACCTTGCTGATCGAACCGATTCCATAGAGGTCCTCTTCGATCATCTGAGGAGCACCGCTATCGGTTGCGCTGGATGCCTCTTGAGCATACAGAGCGTCACTGACGATCGTGAAGCAGAAAACGCAGACCATCAGCATGGCCAGCGAACGAAGTGCCAGCGTTCTCTTTTGTGCGATGCCTTTCGGATGTGCGCGTTGTTTCTTTTTCGCGACAGGGCGCTGGGAAATAAGCTCGTATGCCGAGATATTCTTGATCCGCCTGGCAGAAAGAAAGGCGACACCCAGTGAGGCCACCAACATCACGGCGCCGACCGACACGGCCAGGATCGGTGGGACAGAGAACAAGGTTCCATACGCTCCTGTGCTGGCGAGCAAGGTGGTCAGCAGCGGACTTGCCACCAGTGATCCGATGAAGCAACCGATCGCTACACCGATCACCGCGGTGGGCAGCAAGCTGATGATCTGCTGTCGTACCAGTTGGGCGGTAGTGAACCCGAGCGCCTTGAGGGTGCCGAGTTCCTTGTAGCGTTTGGTGATGATGCTCTTTACCGTCATGGTCAGTATCAACGAGAGAATGAGCAACGCAAGCACCACGATCAGCTGAGTGACCAGTGATACGGTCCCTGCGAATGCACCGAGCTGTGATTTGGTGATCTCGCGTGCATCCACGATCGATTCGATCTGGTACTGGCTGGATGAGCCATGCGCTACGATGTCACCATGTGAGATCACCGCGTAGGCCACACTGTCGATGTCGTACTGCTCGATATAGTTCGAGATCTTCTCCTCTGCTACCATCTTTGCCTGCGCGAACGAGCCGCCGTCGCTCTGATCGTAGACATTCAGGACACCGAATCTGCTGGTGAGTGCTTGAGAGAAATCATCGAAGGTCGTCTCATCATCAAGATAGACGTTGATGCTTGCGCGTCGATAGTTCGGATCGAGGCGCTGATAGCCATCAAGGGTGATCGCGAGCACGCGTCCCCCGTTACTCATCACCGAGAAGAATCCCGTGATGGTATAGTCTTGCGATACTCCCGCTGCCCTGACCGAGACCGTATCACCGATACTCTTTCCCAGCTGGTCGGCGAACAGTTTCGGTAAGGCGACCTCACGATCGTTTGTGGGAAGAGTCCCGGTATGGGTAGCCATATTCTCCATCTGCGCAAAGTCGTTCGAGATGTTGCCCATCGCTTCGTTCCCATCGACTTCGACAGAGATCCAATCGAGCATGGTGGTCTTGCGGACTCCGGCGAACTCCTCGATCTGAGCCGAGAGTCCGTCCGCATCACTATGGCGTGTCACGTATACCTCGACGTCGCCCGCTTCGACTCCTGCCATCTTGATGAAGGTGTTCTGATCCAGTACCAGGTTAAGGTAGAGCACGAACACGATGATGATCG
>WQXV01000055.1 GCA_009781565.1 Actinomycetes bacterium | reverse complement strand
TGGTGGTAGCCCGTACGGGATTCGAACCCGTGACCTCCGCCTTGAGAGGGCGGTGTCCTAAACCGCTAGACGAACGGGCCACATACACGCGAGGAACAATGATACCAAAAACTAGAGGAGTGCGTCCAGACGCTGGAGCGTCTTTTCACGGCCCAATAGCTTGATCGACTCGAACAGGGGAGGTGATATCGTCGAGCCGGTGATTGCAACGCGGATCGGTTGGAACACGAAGCGCGGCTTTGCGTCAAGTTGTTCGGGCAGTACCTTGAGTGCCGCATCGATGCTTTCGACATCCCAGGGGCAATCTGCAAGGATCGTGCGAGCTGCACGGATCGCTTCGATAGCACCCTCCTTTTCGAGCACCTTTGCCCGAGCATCCTCATCGATCTCGATATCATCGGTGAACAGGAAACGGACCATCGGTACTATCTCGGTGGTCAGTTTGATCCGCTCGTTGACCAGAGGCGCAAGCTCGTGGTACCAGTCGGTGCGCCGCTCGTAATCTGCGCTGTCAGCCAGTCCTTGTTCACCAAGAGCCGAGACCATATGGGGCGCGAACTCCTCTGGAGCCATATCACGCAGATAGACACCATTGAGCCATTCGAGCTTCGCCGCATCAAATATCGCGGGGTTCTTGCTAATCCGCTCGAGCGAGAAGTTGTTGGTCAAGGTATCGGCATCGATCACGGTCGTCTCACCATCGAGCGACCAACCCAGCAGTGCGAGATAGTTCAGCAGCGCCTCGGGAATGATACCTTCATCCTGATAAGCTTCGACACTGGTAGCCCCATGCCGCTTCGAGAGCTTCTTGCCATCAGGGCCCCAGATCATCGGAAGATGCGCATACTGCGGTATCGGTGCGCCGAGCGCTTTGATGGTAAGGACCTGCTTGGGGGTATTGCTCATATGGTCATCACCCCTGATAACATGGGTGATCTGCATATCGGTATCATCGACTGCGGCGGCGAAGTTGTAGGTCACCGTCCCATCAGTGCGCGCAACGATGTAGTCATCGAGAGCCGAGAGCGGAAAGCTGATCTCACCGTGCACGAGGTCGGAGATGGTGATCTCATCTTGGTCGAGCGGTACCGCAAGACGCCACACATGCGGCTCACCCGCATCGATGCGTGTTTGGGCCTGGTCCCTGCTCAATGCGCGACAGGTGCGATCATACCCACTATAACCGCCGCTCTTGCGAGCCTCATCACGTTTTGAAGCAAGTTCGTCAGCAGTGCAGAAACAGGGATAGATCGCTCCAGTTGTTTTGAGCTTTTCCAATGCATCGGTATAGTGTGCGTCTCGCTGTGTCTGGAAATAGGGTCCGAACGCTCCTTCGACCTCAGGGCCCTCATCCCAATCCAGACCGAGCCAGCGCATCGAGCGCAGGATCTGTGCGGTGTTCTCAGGTGTCGAGCGTTCAGGATCGGTGTCTTCGATTCGCAACATGAACACCCCGTCATTGTTGCGCGCGAACGCCCAGTTATAGATAGCGGTGCGCGCTCCGCCCAGATGGAGCTCGCCGGTAGGAGAGGGGGCGAATCGAACGCGGATCTGAGACATTTTTACTCCTTTTATGTGCCTGGCTTGACGATACGTATCACGCTATGCGCGTAATAAAGTATAGCGTAGGTATCTGCTACACTGAAGTTCATGGACATTGTTCTGTATAGCCTTATGGCAGGTGCGCTGGGAATGGGACTGGGCGCACTGATAGTCGCCCTCTTGGGAAGCAGCTCAGCAAAGACCGGATCCATCTTTCTCGCCCTTGCCGCCGGCGTCATGACCAGCGTCGTCTTCGAGGGATTGATCCCGGAAGCTACCTCATTGGCAGGGCCGCGCACCGCACTCATCGGATTGGGACTGGGAATCCTCATCTTTATCGCTCTTGGTTATGTCGTCGATCTAGTGACCTCGAAACGTATGCATAAGGAGCTTGGGGTGCACAAAACCCCTGACGAATTGTTCCACCAGACTGAGCTGATAGAATCGATCGATAATTCGGCTCTGTTTCGTGCTGGCATGGTCATGCTTATCGCTATGACACTACACAAAGTACCCGAAGGGCTCGCCATAGGAGCCGGTGGTGCAGCCAGAGATGAACTAGGAATCCTCATTGCTCTGATGCTGATGATGCACAATATCCCCGAAGGGATGGCGCTCGCAAGCCCACTACTTGCCGGTGGCATCTCGAAAGCCAAGGTAGTGTTGATCACCACACTCGTCGGCTCGATGACCGTTGTGGGAGCACTGCTCGGCTATGCGATCGGGGGGATATCTGACAATATGGTCGGTCTTGCACTCAGTCTTGCAGCAGGCGCCATGCTCTATGTAGTCTTTGGAGAGATCGTGCCACAAACCATATTGCTGCGCAAGGACCGGGTCATCACCTTCACCCTTTTGGCTGGCATCTTTGTCGGTCATCTCATCGCAAACATCATCTAGACCCTCTCATCTATGAGCGATCTTCGATCTGTCTATGTTGCGACTATGAACGCCTCGATACGCGATTTCGTTTTATGCTAGAGTAGTATCACCATCTAGAGGCAGCCTGTATTAGCTGCTTAGGGTCGAGGGAACGAGCCCGATGACACCCCGGCAACCGACACAACATTGGTGCACGGTGCCAATTCTCGACAGATCTCGGTCTGGCAGATGCGGATAGCAGGAATTCTGACACATGCCCGACCACCGGGCATTTTGTATTGTTTGAAAGGAACTGCGATGACAAGAAGCTACCTCTTTACCTCCGAGTCGGTGACCGAAGGCCACCCCGACAAGATCTGTGACGCGATCAGCGATGCGATCCTCGATGAGATACTCAAACAGGAAGCAGAACTGGAAGCCGAGGGCAAGGGCAGCGTCAAAGACGCCCGCTGTGCTTGTGAGACGTTCATCACAACTGGGCTTGCGGTGGTCGGTGGCGAGATCCGTACCAACGGCTATATCGATGTCGACAAGGTCGTGCGTGACACGATCGATCGTATCGGATATAACGATGCCGAGTTCGGGTTCGATTCCAATACGTGTGGCGTGATCAGCACGATCCATTCACAGAGTCCCGACATCGCACTCGGTGTCGACAACAGCTTTGAGGCGCAACGCGATGCCGATATCGATCCTATCGAGGCGATCGGAGCTGGCGATCAAGGAATGATGTTCGGTTATGCCTGCAACGAGACCTCCTCTCTGATGCCCATGCCTATTTATCTGGCGCATCGTCTTGCCGAACGTTTGACCGAGGTGCGCAAGGACGGCACGCTCGATTATCTGCGTCCCGATGGAAAGACCCAGGTCTCAGTACGCTATGAGGATGGTAGGGCTGTCGGCGTCGAGAAGGTCCTCATCTCGAGCCAGCACGCGCCTGATGTCGATATCGAGAATCAGATGAAGCCGGATTTCATCGAGCATATCATCAAACCGGTCTTTGCCAAAGAGGGCATCGAGCTGCCGCTAGAAGAGAACATCTATGTCAATCCGACCGGTCGCTTCGTGGTCGGAGGTCCTATGGGAGATACCGGACTGACCGGGCGAAAGATCATCGTCGACACCTATGGTGGCATGGGTCGACACGGCGGTGGGTCGTTCAGCGGAAAAGACTGTACGAAGGTCGACCGATCTGCCGCCTATGCAGCACGATGGGTCGCCAAGAATATCGTTGCCGCCGGGCTCGCAGATCGTTGCGAGGTGCAACTGGCCTATGCGATCGGTGTCGCAAAGCCCTTCTCGATCATGATCGACACCTTTGGGACCGAGCATGTACCGATCGAGAAGATCGAGCAGGCGGTCTCAGAGGTATTCGACCTGCGCCCTGGCGCGATCCATCGCGATCTCGATCTGAGAAGACCGATCTATGCGAAGACGAGCGCCTACGGGCATTTCGGACGCGACGATCAAGGGTTTAGCTGGGAGCAGACCGATAAGGTCGAAGAGCTCAGAGCAGCGGTCGCGTAGGAAGATCGCCGTAGCAATTACGTCCGATTGCAGTACCAATCACCGAACTGCGATGACCCTCACCTAGGGTATAGTGGACTCATGAGATACGCCGATGTCATAGTCAGTGTCGCTTCACGTAAGATCGACCGACCCTTCCGCTATCTGGTGCCTGACGAAGAGGGGTTCGAGGATCTTGGGGTCGGCCATTTGGTGGAGGTCCCGTTCGGAAATCGCTCGGTCCCCGGTTTCGTGGTCGCGCTGACTGATGACCCACCGCAAGATTTCGATGCAGACGTCGAGCTCAAGCCGATCCTGCAAGTGATCAGCGGTCCTCATTTCGACCAACGTGCCGTCGCGATCGCCGAGTGGATGAGCGAGTACTATGCAAGTCCTTTGGCAAATTGCCTCAATCTGTTCACCCCACCTTTGGGGAGGAACTGGCGCAAGGCGGTCAAGCGCCGTCCTCGCAACGATGACGAACTTCCTGCGACCGAAGCCCCAAGACATGAGCATCTGACTGCGGGACAGGTCGCCTCGCTCGAAGCGATAGAGCACCTTGCGGGTGGCGAGATCCTCCTGCTTGATGGCGTCACCGGAAGTGGAAAGACCGAAGTCTACCTGCGTGCCATCGAAGACACGCTCGATCGAGATAAGGGCGCCATCGTCCTCGTCCCAGAGATATCGCTGACTCCCCAGACGGTCGGACGTTTTCGAGCACGGTTCGGTGATCTGATCTCGGTACTGCACTCACGTCTGACCGAAGCACAGCGTGCCTATCAGCTCGAGCGATTGCGAAAAGGTGAGACACGAGTCGTGATCGGACCGCGCTCAGCCCTGTTCGCTCCCGTCTCGGATCTGGGCATGATCATCATCGATGAGGAGCACGACCACTCATATAAACAAGAGAGCGACCCACGCTACCATGCACGAAGGGTTGCTCAACGGATGGCTCAGCTGTCAGATGCGCGGTTGATACTGGGGAGTGCGACACCCTCATTCGAGACACTCGAGCAGGTAAGGGAAGGCAGTATCGAACGTATCGAGCTTCCCCAGCGGGTCAACGAACAACCACTACCACCTGTTGAGGTGGTCGACATGACCGAGGAGTTCGAGGCGGGGAATCGCTCGATGTTCTCGCGGGTCCTCCAAGAGTATCTCGAACAGGTCAAGAAGAAGAAACAAAAGGCGATCATACTTCTCAACCGACGCGGGTTTGCCAACTTCGTTCTTTGTCGTGAATGCGGCTATGTCCCCATGTGCGAATCCTGCGACACCTCGCTGACCCTGCACAAGACCCACGGAAAGCTTCAGTGTCATCACTGCGGGCGACTTGAGCAGATACCCCCGAAATGTCCCCTGTGCGACAGTCCCTATATCGCAAGTTTCGGCGCAGGAACCCAAAGAGTTGAGTTCGAACTGAATAAGCTGTTCGAGGATTGGCCGATCGTGCGCATGGATGCTGATACGACCGCAGGACGCATGGGGCATCAAGAACAGCTCAATGCGTTCGAAGCGCTGGAGACCGGAGTGCTGGTAGGAACCCAGATGATCGCGAAAGGACTTGATTTCCCCGAAGTCACGTTGGTCGGGATCATGGCAGCTGATTCATCGCTCAATATTCCTGAATTCACTTCTTCGGAACGTACCTATCAACTTCTTGAACAGGTCGCCGGTCGTGCAGGACGGGGAGCCGAAGAAGGGCATGTCGTCATCCAGACCTATCAAAGTGAACACCCCGCTATTCGTGCCGCTACCGAACATGACCGCTCGATCATCCTCGACCAGGATCTCGCGATGCGCGAAGAGTTGGGATACCCACCCTACACCTCCATGGCCAATATCGTGATTTCGAGTACTGATGAGAGCAAGGCAGAAGATGCGGCCTCTTTTATCGCCGACGCGGTCGAGAGCAGGTTCAAGGAATCATCAACACAGCTGGTATCTTTGCTTGGACCCATCCCCTGTGCGCTCTCCAAACTGAAAGGTCGCTTCCGTTTCCATATCCTGCTCAAAGGTCAGCGCAACGATGAGCTTGGCCCACCGATCATGGAGGCCCTCAAAGAACTGACGTTTCCTACTGATGTCCGTGTCACGGTCGATATCGACCCCCAGTCGCTGGGGTAGCGCATCTTTCGTGGTTATGATTCCCCCAAGCTCTATTCAAGCCCTGTAAGAGAACGATGGAACAACGAAGAGCTGACCGTCGCAAAGCACGTTGGCTTGCTATACTAGCGATATGGCTCATATTCTTGGCAACATAACGGGGGCATTCCGCAAGAATGCACCGCTTGAGGTGCTCACCCATCCCAATCCACTCCTCTATCAGAAGTGTGAAGAGATCGATATCGCCCACGACGAGGATCTCCCCAGTCTGGTAAAGGGGCTGGTCCAGGCTATGCGTACCTTCGATGGGGTCGGTCTGGCTGCTTCTCAAGCAGGGATCCTCAAACGTGTTCTCATCTATGACATCAGTGAGTCGCAAGACGAGCCGCAGGTGCTCATCAATCCTGTGATAACCGATCATAGTGAAGAGCTTAGTACCGCTGATGAGGGCTGCCTCTCGTTTCCCAATATCTATTTTCCGGTCACCCGACCGTCCCGCGTGACGGTCAAGGCATACGACGTGGCAGGTGAGCCTATTCTCCTTGAGGACATCGAGGGATTGTTGGCACGGGTGGTCCAGCATGAGTGCGATCATCTCGATGGGGTTATGATCGTCGATCGGGCCAAGCCCCACATCAGAAAGACGGCACTTCGTACCTACGCGACCTATGAGTACCAACCTGAGGAGTACATCACGATCGTAGATGCGCAGACCTTCGAGGCTGAGATCTCTCCGGGTGCGATCGCGCATGGTGCAAATGGGGAGACCATCATCTTCGCTCACGATGAGGCGATTGATGAGTAGCGACCCCATACGTGTCGTATTCATGGGAACACCCGAGTTCGCCATTCCGGCACTCGAGATGCTCAATAGTATGACTGATCTCGAGATCATCGAGGTCTATACCAAGCCCGATGCACCCTCGAAGCGAGGAAATCTGTTGTTCCCTTCACCCGTCAAAGCGGTAGCTGATGAATTGGGTCTAGCGGTCCGTACTCCCTCGACACTTCGAAATGATGATGAGATCGCATATTTGACGAAACTCGATCCGGACATGATCATCGTAGCAGCCTACGGACAGATCCTTCCTGTCGATATCCTTAAGATACCGCGGCTGGGGTGCATCAACATCCATGCTTCGCTGCTTCCGAGGTGGCGCGGGGCGGCGCCGATCCAGCGTGCGCTTCTTGCAGGCGATGAGGTCGGTGG
>WQXV01000054.1 GCA_009781565.1 Actinomycetes bacterium | reverse complement strand
CTGCCTCAGCCCGATCAGCACGATGGAGCACGACGTTGAGCCCATATGCCTTGCCGTCCTCACCTCCGGTGATCGATCCTATCTCGACCTGGTAGACCACTCCCTCGTCGAGTGCTGGAGCCAGTACCGCGGCCAGATCGCGATTGAGAAAGCCGAGCTGAGCGTTGAGTCGGACCGAGTAGACCGCGCAGGCGTTGCTGTCATAGGCATTGCGTAGATCGCGACGCAGTTCGAGCTCGTCTTCGACGGTAAGCTGTGCCAACAACTCTTGGCGTCGTTCAAAAGTCACCCCGGTCAGTTTGGTGAAGAACGAGGGGGCATCCAGGATGCCATCATAGTCACGATAGACCAACGTCTCGTCGGCGTGTTCGAACAGGTCGACGAGAAACTCGCTCTTGTGCGGGTCGTCGCTGTCCGGATCGCGCAAAAAATCAAGCTGCGAGACGATCACGTTGGGACGACGTACTCCTTGCCACTCATCGATGTCGAGGCTGAAGGTCATATCGGCCATCTCGAAACGGCCCATCTCGGTATTGATATCGGGAGATCGAAACTGGATGGCAGGAATCTTGTTCTTGCCTTGGACCGCGACGAACTTGAGATGGATGCCGTCTTTACCCACGCAGTTGGTGTTGGTGATCTGGATCCCGGGAGCATAGAGCGAGGGACGTGGGTTACCATCACCGAACGGCTCGAGACTCCGCAGCTCCTCGACCAGACCGAGTGAGATGTCGGCCAGTGAGACGTGGGCGTCGGCGACCCGTCCGTGACTGAACTGCTCGGCAGGCAAGGTATCGAGGTGACCCAGGAATGCATGCCGGAACTGTTCGAGATCGTCATCGGCAAGCGAGAGTCCGACTGCAGCACAGTGCCCGCCCCAGCGGGTCAGGTGCGCGCTGCACGCCTCCAGTGCTGCGAACAGGTCGACGGTGCCTACACTGCGTCCCGAGCCGGTGACGACCCCGTCCTCTATCGAGCACAGGATCGTGGGCACCCCGAAGTGCTCGGCGATACGTGAGGCTACGATACCTTTGACTCCGTCATGCCAACCTTGTCCGGCCAACACGATCCCGCGCTCGCCATCATAGGTCTCATCAAGCTGTGCCAGGATCGTCTGCGAGAGTGCCGTCTCGACCTCTTGGCGCTCTTTGTTGCGCTCGTCGAGCAGCTCGCTATAGTGCTGAGCTTCGTCCTCATCATCGGTCAGCAACAGATTCAGCGCGTCCAAAGGCGAGCCCATCCGCCCTGCTGCGTTGATACGCGGAGCCAAGCTGTACGAGATCCGCTCGGCGCTGAGTGCTTCAAGATCGAGCTTGACCGATCGTGCGAGCATCGCGATCCCCACATGGGGGTCGGTGCGCATCTTGTCCAATCCTGCCTTTACCAACGCGCGGTTCTCACCGAGCAGCGGCATCACATCGGCGACCGTCCCCAAGGTCGCCAGATCGAGGAGGTCGAGCCACAGGTCATCGTGACCGAGCGCCGCGCCGACCAGCTGTATCAGTTTGAGGGCAACCCCGGCTCCGGCAAGCTCGTTGCCACAGCCCCCGTCTTGTGGCGAGACACCATAGTCGGGATCGAGCTTGGGGTTGGCTATCGCAATATCGTGCGGGATCAGATCGGCCGGTTCGTGGTGATCGGTCACGACCACATCGATCCCTCTGTCCTTGAGTTGTGCGACCTGCTCACGCGAAGAGATACCGGTATCGACGGTGATGACCAGTCCGGGGTCCAGCGTCGTGATACGCTCGATCGAGCTCTCGGACAGCCCATAGCCTTCCTCGAGCCGATGCGACAGGATCGGTGTGACGTGCGCGCCCAACCGGGTCAGTCCACGCGTAAGGATCGCGGTCGCGCTCACCCCATCGACATCATAGTCACCGAATATGACGAGGTGCTTGCCCGCGCGCACCGCATCAGCAACCTGGGCTGCCACCTCGGTCATACCCGCTATAAGGTGCGGATCGAGCCAATCACGGGCAAGATCTGCCGACAAGAACCGCTCGACTGCCTCCGGATCGGTCAATCCTCTCGAGCAGAGAGTCTCAGCACAAATGCGAGAGACTCCACATTCGCGCATGAGCAGATCGACCGTCTGCGTATCAACATACGGCGGAATCACCCGTGTTTTGGGGTGGTGATTACTCATGAACTCGATCGCCTACTTACTCGTCTGTACGCATTCATAGTAACACGAGGCAGGTACACGCAATGATCGCAGCGCGCCCAGTCAGGTGAGCGGTCGTTTTGGGCTAGTAATCGTCAGCTGCGGGGCTGTTGCGCCACTGCGCCAGGAACTGCGCATACTGTCCCGATTCGATCGCTTCGCGCGCACGAGCGGTCAGATCCAACAGATAGTGGATGTTGTGTGCCGAAAGCAGGATCGATCCCAAGATCTCCTTGGTGGTGACCAGATGTCGCAGATAGGCTCGTGAGTAGTTGCGGCACGTATCGCAGGTGCAGTGTTCATCGAGCGCAGATAAGTCATCGGCATACTGAGCGTTACGCAGATTGAGGCGGCCGCCACTTGAGAAGGCCGTACCCATGCGCGCGGTGCGGGTGGGAAGGACACAGTCGAACATGTCGATGCCGACTCCGATCGCTTCGAGCAAGGTCGTGGGATTGCCGACCCCCATCAGATAGCGAGGTCGATCATCGGGAAGGGCGTCGCAGACCTGTGGAAGCGTTTCGAACATGATCTCGTGAGGCTCGCCCACGCTGTAGCCACCGATGCCGTATCCAGCAAAGCCGATCTCAGTCAGTCCTTTGACCGAGGACAGACGCAGGTCGAGATAGGTCCCACCCTGCACGATACCGAAAAGCATCTGGTCAGCTCGTGTGTGCGCCTCCTTGCACTGCTGCGCCCAAGTCAGAGAGAGCTTGACGGCGTCTTCGACATAGTCGCGGGTCGCCGGATAAGGCGCGCACTGGTCAAGCTGCATGATGATGTCGGCGCCGATCTTCTCTTGGAGGTGCATGTTGTCAGCGGGAGACCAGAAATGCGACGACCCATCCAATATCGATTGGAACTCGACTCCCTCATCGCTCAGTTTGAAGGTATCGCCCAACGAGAATATCTGAAAGCCTCCGCTATCGGTCAGGATGGGGCGCTTCCAGTTCATAAAGCGATGCAGACCTCCCGCTTTCTCGATCAGCTCGACACCGGGACGCAGATACAGATGATAGGTGTTGCCTAAGATGATCTGCGCTTCAAGGCGTTCGAGCACATCACTACTCAAAGCCTTGACCGTCGCGCGGGTACCCACCGGCATGAAGGTCGGGGTCTGCACCGCGCCGTGAGCCGTCAGAAGCGTACCGCGTCGCGCAGCAGTCGTCCTATCGGTGGTCTGTAAGGTAAATCCCAGCTCGTTCATGTGCCTATTGTATCAACATGGCATCGCCGAAGCTGAAGAACCGGTAGCCGTGCTCTTGCGCTTGCTGATAGGCGTCGATGATCACTTTGCGATCGGCGAATGCGCTGACCATCATCATCAGGGTCGATCGGGGTACATGGAAGTTCGTGATAAGGGCGTCAACGATGCCGAATTCGTATCCCTCGGCGATGAAGAGCCCGCTCCTCCCCGCGAAAGGCTCTAAGACAAAGTCATCTTCTGCTCGGGCATCATCGGGATCCATGAGATCGCCGGATCCTTGGATCCTGCGTGCTCGAGCTGCTTGATAGGCGGTCTCGAGCGCGCGGGTCGTGGTCGTTCCCACCGCGATGACACGCCCCCCTCTCTGTTTGGTCGCGCGTATCGCAGTGACAGTCTCGGGGCTGACGCAGAGATACTCGGTGTGTATCTGATGCTGCAGAGGATCCTCAGTCGTGATGGGACGAAAGGTATCGAGCCCTACATCGAGGCGCACCGTGGCGATATCGACTCCTCGTGTCTTGATACGCTCGAGCAACTCCTCGGTGAAGTGAAGACCGGCAGTCGGAGCAGCCGCACTATGCTCGTCATCGGCATAGACCGTCTGATAGAGCTCATCATCATCGAGCTCTTCGACTATGTAGGGCGGCAGTGGTACCGAACCGATCCGATGGAAAACTTCATCGACCGTTACCGGGGATGCCTCCAGCATGACAATGCGTCGCCCGCGATCCTGTTCCTCTTCGATCGTCGCGGTCATAAGCAGGTTGCCTTGCTCGTCATGGGCTTCAAACTGCGCGCCGACCTTCGCACGTTTTGCCGGCTTGGCCAGACACTCCCAGCGCTGTGTCGATTGCTCGACGCTCTCGATCCCGGCAAGCAGCATGATCTCGAGGGTACCTCCGCTTGGCACCTTATTCAGATGCAGGCGGGCCGGCAGCACCCGTGTGTCGTTGATCACGAGCAGGTCACCGGCATCCAGATACTCGACGATATCAGTAAAGACACGGTGTTCGATCGTATGACGGGCACGATCGATGACCATCAATTTGCAGCTGTCGCGCGGGATCGCCGGATGCTGCGCGATGAAGTGCGTTGACAGGTCATACTCATACGATGAGGTAGGAGCGGGCGAAGCGCGATAATCCCTACCCGGTATATAGGAGAAGGTCGGAGTGCTCATCGATCGATCAAACGGTCGCTCTGAGTACTTATTTCGTGTAACCGATCCGTCGTGCGCATGCATCGACGGTGTTTTGCATGAGCATCGCGCGTGTCATCGGACCGACCCCACCGGGCACCGGGGTGATGGCTCCTGCGATCGGCTCGACCGCGTCAAAGTCCACATCCCCTATCAGGCCGTCCTCACCGCGGTTGATGCCGACATCGATGACGGTCGCACCTTCCTTGACAAAGCTCGCATCGATCATATGGGGGCGCCCCACCGCGACCACAAGTATATCAGCCGTCTTGCACAGATCAGCCAAGTTCTCGGTGCGCGAGTGGGCGATCGTGACGGTCGCGTTCTTATCGAGCAGCATGAGCGCTTGAGGTTTTCCCACGATCGTCGAGCGGCCCACGACCACCGCATTCTTGCCTTCGACCTCGATGCCATAGTCCTCGAGCAGTCGCATGACCCCCAACGGTGTGCATGCATGCACGACATCGTTACCTCGCAGAAGCCCTCCCATATTGGCTGGGTGGAATCCATCGACGTCCTTGGCCGGCGTGATACGCTCGATCACCCGCTCCTCGTCCAGATCCTTTGGCAAGGGCATCTGGACCAAGATCCCATGCACCGCATCATCGGCGTTGAGCTCATCGATGAGTGCTTCGAGCTCTCCTTGCGTGATGTCGGCGGGCAGCCGGTGATCGAAACTCAAAATTCCGACCTCCGCGCAGTCGCGCTCCTTCATGCTGACATAGCTCTTCGAGGCGGGATCGTCCCCGACCAGCACCACGGCCAACCCTGGGTCTATACCCGTATCTCGCTTGAGGCGCTCAACGCGTCCTCTGACCATATCCTTGGTGTGGGCGGCGGTCTTGTTCCCATCAATTATCAATGCCATGGTCGCTCTTTTCCTCGATCAGGTGTATCGGTCTCTCAAGCTTTGGTACGTAGGTAGTATATCAGGCGACTATCTGCTGGCTCTACGCGTTGCACGTTGGTGCTGCGCCTCAAGAAACGACGGCGCACATCCGCAGTAGTTCTGACGATACATGCCCAGCTGCCGCGATCTGCGGGTCGCCTCGGGATAATGGTCGCTGAAGTCTCGACCTGCATAGACCAGGCCTTGCTTGTCGCATAGCTCGCGAGCGACCATATCGATGATCTCACGTTGTTGGTAGGGGCTGACCGTCAAGGTGGTCGCAAAATGCGTGAACCCAGCAGCGGCCGCTTCGGCGATCACCCGCCCGAGGCGCTGCCGATAGCACTGTTCGCATCGCCGTGGGCAGTGAGGAGTGCTCTTCGTTGCATCCTCCCAGGCTTGCGGATCATAGTCAAGCTCACGATAAGGCAGCTCGACCGAGTCGGCACACTCGGTAAAGGTATCGCGTCTGCGTCCATATTCGTCTGCGGGATGGATGTTGGGGTTGTAATAGAATGCGGTGATCTCGGCGAACTCTTCGCGCAGAAGGCGCAGCGGCTCGATCAAGCAGGGCCCACAACAGGTATGGAGAGCAAGTTCTTCCATGTCGCTAGTCTAGCAAAAGGGAGCGATCGCTCGCCCCCTTCGTTTCATTACACACCGTTCAGGATTGACTGACTGTGTGTGACGGTGCGCGATTACAGCTTGCGCACGTTGCTGGCTTGATCCTTTCCATTGCGACCCTGAGTTATCTCGAACTCGACGGGGCAGCCTTCCTCAAGCGTCTTGAAACCATCGATCTGGATCTCGGTGAAATGAACGAATAGATCATCTCCGTCTTCCTGCTCGATGAATCCATAACCCTTGTCTGGATTGAACCATTTTACTTTGCCTTCAGCCATGCAAACCCTGCTTTCTGCTTCCCAAGTGGGAAGACAACTCTACGATGTCGCGCAATTCCCAGTGCTTCTGACACCGCATAAACCATGGAGCCAATTTTTCGACTCCGGCAACAAGTATACACTAATAGAGAATATGCAAGCGTTACGTTGTTGTATTGCGGATCTCTTTCGTCTCTCATTTCCACATGATATCGGTATAACCGTCAAGAGGATTCACAAGCATGCCGTAGAAAAGGCGGTTGAAGATCACCGGATCGTGGTTGAGATCGGAGAACGTGAGAGTGAGTACCACGGTCGTTCCCGGCTCTACCTCCGAAGGAGCCGGATCGGAGCCTCGTCCAACACGTGCATCAACATAGGAGCTTGCATAATCCGCATTGATGTCGTCGCTTGACCAGTGTCCGATCTTGTAAGGATTCGAAGTGTGATTCGTTATTGATACCTCCGCATACTGCACCGCTTCTATCCCATTACCCGTTTGGTTGCTCGTCGCCACAAACGTTATGCCGTCAAGGGTGATCTCCTCTCCGAATCGCGCTATGAGCTGGTCCGAGGGCAGAGAATTCTTACCATCGCCAAATAGTTCATCATCGCTCTCATCCTTCTGGTAATACTCGCTCTCATCCAGAAGTGACAATAGCCTCTCTTCATCCTCCTGGATCTTCTGCTCGAGGCCGACATCGATCTCGTCGAAGTCATTACTGACCGTGTCACTGAACAGATAGAACGCGCCTGCTGATAGACAGCAGCACAGCAGGAGCGCTGCGCAGACCGCTGCGATGATCATGATAATCTTCTTGTTGTCCTTGGGCGCTGATGCCGGTGCTGGTGCAGAAACCTCGACGGTGGTGCTCTCTTCAATCGTTGTCTCCTGCATCCATGGAGATGGTGATTCGTTAGCCATAACAGCCTCCCTCTTTCGCGCTTCTGGGAACGCTTCGTACCATT
>WQXV01000053.1 GCA_009781565.1 Actinomycetes bacterium | reverse complement strand
GCCGAGGACGCGTCACTGGTCAAACTGATCGACACGCTCTGCGCGCTACCCGATCCCTTCTGGCTGAGGGTCATGTATATGCAACCTGAGGGGATCGACGAAGAACTCCTGGAGTGCTTTGCGCGCAACCATCAGATGTGCCACTACTTCGAGATCCCAATGCAGCACGCAAGCGCACGTATACTGCGAGCCATGCAGCGTGCGGGAGACGGTGAGCATTTTCTGGGTCTGCTCGATAGGATACGAAGCCGCTTTCCTGATGCGGTCGTCCGTACCACGCTCATCGCGGGCTATCCAGGTGAGACTGACGAGGAGTTCGAAGAGCTGGTCGATTTTATAGGGAAGGCACGTTTCGATTATGTGGGAGTGTTCGCTTATTCGCCTGAAGAAGGTACGGTTGCAGCAAAGAGCGACGGCCAACTCAGTGATGAGGTGCGCTTGTCCCGTGCCAACGAACTCCGTGCGATCGCTGATGCGATAGGGTTCGAGCAGACTGCACGCTGGATCGACACAACACTCGAAGTCTTGCTTGAGGACCACCTCGACACCGATCAGTGGCAGGGGAGGTTCCCTGGTCAGGCACCCGATATCGATGGGGTCGTCTTGGTAGGCGTTCAGCCAGGCGTCGAGCTTGAATCGGGTATGATAGTAACCACGAAGATCGATGATGCATATCTCTATGATCTGGAGGGTATGATCTCGCTTGAGTGAGGGCAGGAAAAAGGGGGTTTTACAACGGTTCGGGTATGCCAATACCCTGACCATGGTGCGCATCATCTGTATTCCGGTATTCCTGGTCGTCCTCCTGGTCGATTGGCCGCGCTACTTCCCCTCACGAACGCTCCTCTATCAGATCCGACCCTGGGCGGCCGCGCTCGTTTTCACCGTATTGGCGGCCACCGATGGGGTCGATGGATACATAGCGCGCACAAGGGGCGAGATATCGACCTTTGGAAAATTCGTCGATCCCTTGGCCGATAAGCTGCTGGTCACCGCCGCACTGCTCGCGCTTATCGAGGTCGACATTCTGCCAGCCTGGGTCGCGCTCATCATCATCGCGCGTGAATTCGTGATCAGCGGCCTGCGGATGATAGCTTCAGTCGAAGGCATTGTGATCGCTGCCTCGTGGTACGGCAAGATCAAGACATTACTGCAGGTCATCGCCATCATTTTGTTCATCATCATGGGTTCGGCCTGGTTCGAGGGCATCGATGCAGCCGCGCAGCAGTGGTACGTGGCGGTCGCCTGGTCGTTCATGGGTGCCGCACTGGTCATGACCATCATGTCGATGATCGATTATTTCCGCAACGCATCCGAGGTGATCGTAGGTCCATGGACCGACAGCAGCTGACCCATACGATAGAGAAACTGCGAGAGCTTTGCATAGCCAACGACATACAGATCGCGGTGGCAGAATCGTTGACCGCAGGATCGATCGGCGCGTCTCTTGCCAGCGTCTCAGGCATCTCTGATTGCTTTGTCGGTGGCGTGATCGCCTACAGCAACGCTCTCAAGGGCACTCTGCTCGAAGTGAGCGATGAAGTGCTCAACGATCATAGTGCCGTATCTCAGCTCTGTGCCGAGCAGATGGCACGCGGAGTCGCCAAGCTTTGTCATACCCGCGCGGCGCTGGCCGTCACCGGAGAGGCAGGGCCCCGATCCCAAACCGGCAAAAAGGTCGGTACGGTATGGATCGCGGTCACTGTCGATGACCAGGTCGTCGCAAGGGAGTTCATATTCGAAGGGTCACGCAACGAGATCCGCGAACAGACCACTGATGTTGCCATCACGTTACTTTACGAGACTCTTTTGTCCCCACCCCCAGGTAAGCTTGAATAAGAGAGAGATTCGCTCGATTCCTGGGCTGGATCGGTCAAAACGGCAGTGTTTTGACAGCTCTGTCAAAAGTATTGACAACGAACAAATGTTCGTATACGGTTAAGATGAGCAGCGTTTGAGGTCGGAACGGAGATAGGAACTTATGGACGACAACAGAGAACAGATGCTGGATGTCACGCGTGAGCAGATCGAGAAGAAGTTCGGAAAAGGCGCCATCATGCGCTTTCGCGATGGGGAGGCCTTCAAGGACATGAAGACAATCCCGACCGGTTCTCTTGCGCTCGATGCAGCGCTCGGCATCGGCGGCATCCCGAAAGGACGCATCGTCGAGGTCTTCGGCCCAGAGTCCTCTGGAAAGACCACGCTTGCGCTTCAGATGGTCGCCGAAGCACAGGCACAAGGAGGCATCGCTGCTTTTATCGATGCCGAGCACGCGCTCGATCCGACCTATGCAGCGCGCATCGGGGTCGATATCGATGAGATATTGATCTCTCAGCCCGATACCGGTGAGCAGGCGCTCGAGATCTGCGATATGCTCGTACGCTCCGGTGCAGTCGACATCATCGTGATCGACTCGGTCGCCGCTCTCGTGCCTCGCGCCGAGATCGAAGGTGAGATCGGGGATGTGACCGTCGGATTGCAGGCACGCCTCATGTCTCAAGCCCTACGCAAACTGGCTGGATCGCTATCGAAGTCTGAGACCACCTGCGTGTTCATCAACCAGTTGCGCGAGAAGATCGGGGTCATGTTCGGCAATCCAGAAACGACCAGTGGTGGTCGTGCGCTCAAGTTCTACTCGACCGTGCGCATCGATGTGCGCCGGATCGATTCGATCAAGCAGGGGCAGGAGATCATCGGTAACCGTGTACGCGCTAAAGTGGTGAAGAACAAGGTCGCACCGCCCTTCCGTATCGCCGAGTTCGATCTGATGTACGGCGAAGGTATCAGTAAAGAAGGCTCCATCCTGGATATGGGTGTCGAAGAGAAGCTCATCAAGAAGTCAGGCTCGTGGTATACCTACGGCGATATCCGATTGGGTCAGGGGCGCGAAGCAGCCAAAGAAGCACTGCGTTCCAATCTGGATCTGAGAGCTGAGATCGAAGGTAAGGTCCGCGAAAGCCTCGGCCTGTTCGTCGAACCTCTGGTCAGCAAAGATGATTCAGATGGCCTGGATCAGCCCTCGGATGGCGTGGTCGAGCAGATCATTGAAGCACCTGATAAGAAGAAATCCTAGAACGTAGCGAATGATCGTGTATCGATCATGTCAGACACCTCTTCACGCAGTATGTCGAGCGACCCACTCAGTATCGTAACAATCGAGGACACGGGTCTGAAGAGGCGCGCTCAGCGCGTCACGTTCAGTGATGGGCGGCACTATACCACTTCGAAGGCAGTGATCAAAGAACTCGGCTTTGAAGAGGGTACGGTGCTTACAGGAGAGCCAACTGATGCCTCAAAAGAAGATGATCCAGTCGGTGTTCTGATCGATCGCATCAGAGATGAGGCTCCGCAGCAAGCAAAGAAACGTGCGATGTATCTGGTCGCGCATCGAGATTATACGATCAGCGAGGTCGAGCAGCGTCTGCGCTGGGATGGGTATAGTTCAGGGGTCGTCGCAGATGTGATCGCGCACCTGAAAGAGATCGATCTCCTCAACGACGAGCGGTTCATCCGCAGCTTTTGCGAAAGCCGCCTCAATGCCGGGTATGGGCCCTATGTGATCATCAGAAAGCTCGTGTTCAAAGGGATCGAGGATGATCAGGCAAAAGAGGCTCTTGAGACCTTTATCGACGAAGAACAGTTCGATATGGTCCAGCGAGCCACGCTTTTAATAACCAAGTATGATCTGAGTGATCGAAAACAATACCAAAGAGCACTTCGCAAGCTGGTCTCGCGCGGCTATTCCTATGAATGTGCGCGAACCGTGTGCTCGCCATGAAGCTCTACTTGACGAGCCTTTCGTCACCTGTTACTTTTAAAAGTACGGAATATGCAGGTTAGCGAGGGAAACCTCGAGGTTAGATAGATATATTCACACAATGAATCGTGTCAGTACACTTCTAGCAAGACGACTTTAACGTTCAGCCATCAACTGAATAGCATTTCCGTATGTTCTATTACTGACGAATGGTAACGCGTCATAAAGGCGCACGGAAAGGAGGGCGATGACTATGGCTATCATGGATATTTTAGGTATTGCAGTTGCAGCTGTCATCGGACTTGCCCTTGGCTATGCTTTGAATCGTTATGTGATCAATGCGAAAGCAAATCTTGCCGCCGATGAGGCCGCTCGGACCTTGAGCGAGGCGAAGAAACAGGCAGAGACGCTTAAAAAGGAATCCCTGCTGGAGGCAAAAGATCAAATCATCAAGCAACGTCAAGAAGCAAACAAGGAAGAGAAGGAACGTCGCAAAGAGATAACGGCGATCGAGAACCGCTTGGGGCATCGCGAGGAGTCCGTCGACAGGCGCGCTGAGGCTCTCGACAAACGCGAGCACCAGATCTCGAGTGCTGCAGGCCAGATCGCTGCACGAGAGCGTGAGGTCGAAGCTGCGGTCACACGTCAGACCGAGGAGCTCGCCCGTATTGCGCGCATGACGCAAGAAGAAGCAAAGACCGAGCTGCTTGCAAAGATCTCTGATGACTGTAAGCGCGATGCCGCAGCCATCATCCGCGATACCGAGGCTCAAGCGAAAAAGGACGCTGAGAAGCGCGCACGTGGTGTGGTCAGTTTGGCCATCCAGCGTGTTGCAGCCGATCACACCGCTGAGACGACCGTATCGGTCGTCCATCTGCCCAACGATGACATGAAGGGACGTCTGATCGGTCGTGAGGGACGTAACATTCGCGCATTCGAGCAGATCACCGGCATCAATCTGATCGTCGATGACACGCCCGAAGCGGTAGTCATCTCCAGCTTCGATCCGGTCCGTCGAGAGATCGGGCGTATGACGCTTGAGACCCTGATCCAAGACGGCCGAATCCACCCGGCGCGCATCGAGGAGATGTTTGCCAAGGCGGAGAAAACGGTGACCGAAGCCATCAACCAAGCAGGTGAGCAAGCAAGCTTTGACGCAGGTGTGCACAATCTGCACCCCGAGATCGTGAAAACGCTCGGCCGCCTGAAATACCGCAGCAGCTATGGGCAGAATGTTCTCAAGCATGCACTTGAGGTCTCGTGGCTTGCCGGTGTCATGGCAAACGAACTGGGTGCTGATGTAACACTCGCCCAGCGTGCGGGGTTACTCCACGACCTGGGCAAGGCGATCGATCATGAGGTCGAAGGTTCACATGCAACTATCGGTGCCGATCTTGCACGAAGACTGGGCGAACAACCCGCGGTCGTGCATGCGATAGAGGCTCACCACGGCGATGTCGAGTGCCAGACCGTCGAAGCGGTCCTGGTCATGGCAGCCGACGCCATCAGCGCGGCACGTCCCGGTGCGCGTCGTGAGACGCTTGAGAGCTATATCAAGCGCTTGGAGAAGCTCGAAGCAGTCGCCAATGCGCATCCCGGAGTTGAGAAGACCTATGCGATGCAAGCCGGTCGCGAAATACGCGTGATGGTGCAGCCCGAAGCGGTCGATGATGACGCTGCGGTCGTTCTTGCGCGCGATATCGCGCAACAGATCGAAGCGGAGATGGAATACCCTGGCCAAGTGCGCATCATGGTAGTGCGCGAGAGTCGCGCGATCGATTACGCGAAGTAGAAGAGCGGGATGCGTTGACCCGCACAACGAACAAAGAAACGATGGACTTCCTTACCTCGATCGTAGGTGAGGAAGTCCGTAGCATCGACGAGGATCTCGGTAACGGCTATGTGCGTCTTGCGGTCTCAGAGGCTGCGCGTCGACAGGCCAAACAAGACATCCGATCGGTCGAGAGTGCCGTCATAGAATTGCTGCGCAACGCGCGTGATGCCGGTGCAGACCGTATCTATGTCGCAACGACGACTCATAGGAACAAGCGCAGTCTCGTGATACTCGACGACGGTGAGGGCATCATTGAAGCGATGTGGGAATCGATATTCGAGCCGCGTGTCACGAGCAAACTCGAGACGATGAAACACGACGAATGGGGTGTGCACGGGCGCGGGATGGCGCTGTACTCGATCCGAGAGAACACCGAGTCGGCGCATGTTGCGTACAGTAAGATCGAAGCGGGTTCGGCGATCGTGGTCGAGATCGATACCACCAAACTCAATGAGCGGACCGATCAATCCAGCTGGCCGGTCGTCATGCATGAAGACGAAGTGGTCGCACTTCGAGGACCGCACAACATTATTCGAACGATAGTCGAGTTCGTCCTGGCTCATCCCAGCATTGAAGTCTTCTTTGGATCGGTTCCTGAGATAGTCGCAACACTAAGGGAGAAGAGAACTGCAGACCCACGTCATGAGTGGATCGCCGCATCACTGGCCAGTGCCGAAGACGCAGGCGAGCTGCAAGATGAGGCCGCAGTGCTCGGGCTTACGATCAGTGAGCGTAGCGCCTATCGGATCATCTCAGGTCAGATCCGTCCGGTCAGCTCGGTCAATGAGAGATTGAACGATACGACCGCCAAGTCACCTGAAAGCGCACACCGCCCGCCCATCGATCTGGAGAAGGATGTTCGGGGGCTCAAGATCTCGCATGAAGATCTCGAAGCTTTCCGCCTCGATCTGGAAAAAGCCTTCGATACGTTGGGAGAGAAGTACTACCTCGACCTGATCGACCGCGTCGAGATATCACAGACGGGCGAAAGCATCAAAGCGCGTTTCGCCTTCGATAAGCAATAAGGTCTTTCACTTATCATATAATAGCTAGCAACGACGATACGTAGCACGTAGCGCAGTTTAATAGCAGTAATAAGGTAGAAGGAGTCGTGTGGTGCAGACCCTTAAGGTGTCATCGAAGAGCAATCCTAATTCGGTCGCGGGTGCACTGGCAGGTATCATGAAGGCTGATAGCGAGGTCGAGATCCAGACCATCGGAGCAGGTGCGCTTAACCAAGCGGTCAAGGCGATCGCCATAGCGCGAGGCTTCGTGGCTCCGCTGGGCAAGGATTTCGTCTGTACTCCCTCATTTGCCGAGATCGATATCAACGGTCAGACCCGCACCGCGATCAAGTTCTATGTGACCTACCAAGACTAGATCATGCTAAAGACCTTTCACGTAAAGACATTCGGTTGTCAGATGAATAAACATGACAGCGAGAAGATCGCCGGGATTCTTGTCGAAGCCGGGATGGAAGCGGTCGATGAGGTCTCTGATGCCGATGTTGTGATCTTTATGACCTGCTGTGTGCGCGAGAAGGCCGATGAGCGGCTCTATGGCCAAGTGGCCAGTCTGAAAACCTATAAGACGAACCTGCACAGTCTGCCACTGATAGCGGTGGGCGGATGTATCGGACAACGTGACGGTCAGGAATTGATCGAGAAGCTGCCCCATATCGATGTGGTGTTCGGGACGCACAATATCGCCCATCTTCCCGAACTGCTTGAGCAAACTGTCAAGACTACCCTGG
>WQXV01000052.1 GCA_009781565.1 Actinomycetes bacterium | reverse complement strand
GCAGCTGATGCTGGGCATCATGACCGATAACAACTTCGACATCTATTCGACCAGCAACAAGCCGACCTCGATCGCGGACGCGCGCTTCTCGGATACGCCCACGCGGGTCTATACCTGCAAGGCGACGTCGTCTGCCAAGAGGCACTACCAGGGAATAGGTTTTCTGGTCGGGCAGCTTGATGATGTCTATCTCATGGGATTTGATACGCGTGGGGGCGCGGCAAACGAGGACTGGGTCGACATGTACCAGCTGACCGCTGATGGCAAGTGGTTGGGTGGTGGTGTGATCGAACCGATCGTGACTAAGCACTTGATCGGCGGCGAGGGCGCGCACTTCAAATACGGCGGCAATGTCGAGGTCGTAAGCGACAGCGAGTACCTCATCTACTCGATTGAGCAGTACTACACCGGCGGTGGACTGCGCATCAATATGTTCTCGAAGCGGTAGGGTGGTGCGGATGCTGGCTGAGCGTACCGGCGATCGAGGAGCTCTCCAAAGGGCTGCCTCTGCTGCTGTTCCTCGGCAAGACGCGGGGCTCACGCATCGGACGCACCATCGTGTTTTGTGGAGTCGCCGCCGGTCTGGGTTTCTCGATCCAGGAGTCGCTCTACTACTTCGCTTCATCGGGGCGCGAGATCAGCGATGTGATCATACTGGCGACGCGGACACTGACCACCTCGCTCATGCATGCTATGGCAACGGCTCTGGTCGGCATCGGCATCCTGCTCGCCCGCAAGCATCGCCGGCTCGCCTGGGCTCTCGTGCCCGGATTCTTCCTGCTCGCCATCGCGTTGCATGCGCTCTATAACTTGCTGCTCGCCACGAGCTTGGCACCGTTCGTGCTGCTCGTCCCGCTGCTCATGTTCTTCGCGATCTGGGTGCTGATGAAGCGGCTGGGGGAGTAGGTTAGCTCGCCACTTTCTTTTTGGGCACTAGACGTGTATCGTAGGCATCGACGATTCTGCATATCGTGCTATATCGAGGATCACTTTCCTCGGTCAAAGATCGGTAGAGTGCTTCACGCGACAGACCAGTTTTTCGTGCCAGTGCAGTCATACCCCCATTAGCACGAGCGACTTCTCGTAGCGCTGCAGGAAGCAGTGCGGGATCCTCGTCCATTACCGCTTCAAGAAAGTAAGTTATGTCGTCTTCACTTTCAAGATACTTCGCAAAATTAAATCTGCTTATCTTCTCACCCATGTTTCTCTCACATCCACTCTTTTGCAAGCCTTCGGGCTTTCTTGATGTCTGCATCTTGCGAGCTTTTATCGCCACCAGCAAGAAGCAGGATCAGCCTTGAGCCTCTCTGCGTGTAATAGACTCGATAACCAGGACCGTAGTCAACCCGCATTTCTACAATGCCATCTTGCAATGTCTTGCAATCACCGGGATTGCCTTCAGCTAGACGCAGGATTCGCGCGTTGATGCGAAGTTGAGCTCTGCGAACACGTAGCCCGTCAAGCCACTTTTCAAACGTAGTAGTTTGTTCAATTACTACGCTTATAGTGTAACCGTTCGGTTACACATACGCAAGCTGCTGTACGATTCTCTTAGCATGATCGCCTTCCAATCCTCGTGTCGTATGCTCATAGTAGGTGCATTCGCAACTCATGGCAATAGTTTTGACACATCTGTCACAACTTGTGGCAACGCTGCACTTGTTTATTACAATCCGGGTGCTTAAGAAGCGGTTTGATTCGGGCTTCAAAAAGAATCGCCCCGAAGGGCGATCCTGATAGTCAGCTCAATGCTTGTCGTTCTGTGTGCTAGCGATCACGCCTCTTTCTCAGAGTCGGCACGCTTGCCATCACCAGACCAGCGATCACGGTCAGCATCGGAATGGACATGGCTACACTGTCACCGGTCGGTGGAATAGTTGGTTTGACCGGTGGGGTCGGCGGCGTTGGCTCGTCCTGAGCGAACTGGGCAACGAGCTCAACATCACCTTCCGGCATGTCAAAGACAAGCGGATTGGCATAGACATCGACTGATGCAGGTAAATCTCCCGGCCACGTGATGAGCCAGCCGGTGAAATGATAGCCCGGATCGGGTGTTGCGGTGACCGTGACAGGAGCGCCTACTTCAAATTCACCGGTGCTTGGAGAGACCGAGCCACCGGCATTGGCGGTCGCGGTCAGCGTATAGTAATTGAGAAGCTCATAGTGGATCGTGCCGTTGAACACGCGGGGCTGATAGTAGCTTTCATTGAATAAATACTGAAGGCCGGTTCCTGTAAGTATCTGCAAGGCATCATCCTCGACAAAAACTGCATCGAGTACCGGAGCATCGGTGTATTCGACCAAGAATTCATCCAGCGACGATTCTTCTACGGTGATATAGAGTGCAGCAGTATCGCCCTGGGCGAGCGTGATGGAGCTTAGATCGATAGGAATCGGCGTCGGAGGGACGGCACCGGGGCTCACATCGACTGTTCCCACCACAGTCCAAGGTGTGGGATCTGTGATGGCGTCGAGATGGGTGCCAGGCTTGTAGTAAATGGAAACCGTTGCGGGTCCCGTCACTTCGCCCTCAGAGTCTTGGACTATGAAGCAGTCCAGACTGATCAAGGTAAGGGGTTTCTTCGCCGCGATATCGAACATGATCCCATCGTTGCGATTACCTCCATCAAGCGTCGTCGTGAGCGACCTCACTACCGCCGCAGATGCGATCGTCGGTGCAACCAACAGCGCGATAACGAGTGCTCCCAGCAGCGCGATCTTCCAAGTCATTCTTTTCATCGATCTCTCCTTTTCTTTGACCACGCACAACGATGTGTCCGACGCGTCGCCATGGATTCATTGATGGATACATGATACAACAAAAATCGGATGCCGCTTCCGTTGTTTTACGCGCTCTGAGTGCTGATGAGGTGGCTGGGGGAGTAGGGATTCACGTGAAATCGAAAGGATTGCAATTACATTTGCAGAATTCCCTTTTTGTACAAGTTTGTGCAAGTCTATTTGCATTTATTTGCGATTATGCCCCACCTCATTCGTTTCTGTGTTAATTATCTTGGCATACTATGCATAGTATTACTAACATGATAGACTGACTCCTGACAGGAGGAGATACCCATGAAGATAGAACTATCTATTCCCGATCAGATAATCCAGTTGCGTCATCGTAACTCGAAGACCCAAGAAGAGGTCGCCACCGAACTTGGCATGAGTCGGCAAAGCTATGCACTCATCGAGCAGGGGACGCGTGACATCAGTCTTGAGGAACTGCGCAAGCTTGCTGCGATATTCGGGGTGACACTCATCGATTTCTTCATCCAACCCACCGATACCGAGAAGTTCGCTCAGATGTTTCTCTATATCGTCGACCGGATGGGATCGGTACCCAAGACGAAGCTTGCCAAGCTCTTGTATCTGGCAGATTTTCGTAACTACTACGAGACACTCGAATCTATGAGCGGAGCTAAGTACATCTGCCGGGAGTATGGTCCGGTCGCCAATGTTTTCTTCGAGCTGACCGACGAGCTGTTCGACCAAGGCAAGATATCGATTACCCCCAAGGATAGGGCACAGATCATCACCTCGAATATGAGAAATGCCCCAACTGGCCTGCTATCTGCTGAGGAAAAGCTCAGGCTCGATGAGATCACCGATCTTTGGAAGGACAAACTGACCCAGGAGATCGTCCACTACACCCATGAACAAAAACCATGGCGCGCGACCCGCGATGGCGACTATATCCCCTATGAACTGATCATTCAGGAAGATCCGGAGCATGTTTTCGCACCACTTACCTGATGACGAGTTGTATTTCGTCCACATTGAGCGGTATGCGCAGCACCATTTCATCAAGCGTTTCGCCAAGGACTATCCAGGACGGCAGTGGGAGGTGACGCTTGCTTCGATCATTGAAGATCTGAGACGCGTTCGAGCTCTGGGCGATACCGCTCAAGTGGACGAGCTGCGCAACGATGGTACGTGCTGGCTTTTCAAGTACAACTTTGCCATAGCACTGTCGAAGCGCTCTCCCAAAGGTTCAGGGAACCGCTGTCTGGTATTCCTCGACAGTGAGACCCATCAGCTGCATGTGCTGGTGGTCTATCGAAAAGATGATCTACCGCGCAATCAGAGCGAGACGAGCTACTTGAATAGTGTCTTTGCGCAAGAATTCTCTCAATTTGCGCAGCGATTCGAAAAGAACGAAACTGTTCCTCTGTCGCATGGGAGTATGTAAGAAGAATCGCCCCGAAGGGCGATCCTGATAGTCAGTTCTTTGCTTGTCGTTCTGTGTGCTAGCGCTGGCGCCTCTTTCTCAGAGTCGGCACACTTGCCACGACCAGACCAGCGATCACGGTGAGAAGCGGCACAAATACTGCCATGCTGTCACCAGTCGGCGGTATCACCGGTTTGACCGGTGGGACCGGTGGGGTCGGCGGCTTTGGCTCGTCTTTAGCGAACTGGGCAACCACAGCGACATCGCCTTCCGGCATGTCAAAGACAAGCGGGTTGGCATAGACATCGACCGATGCAGGCAAGTCACCTGGCCACGTGATGAGCCAGCCGGTGAAATGGTAGCCGGGATCAGGTGTCGCAGTGACGGTGACAGTGGTACCTACCCTGAAATGACCACTGTCTGGCGCGACCGAACCTCCGGCTTCTGCGGTCGCGGTCAGATCATACATATCGAGGAGCTCATAGTGGATCGTACCGTTGAACACACGCGGCTGATTGATGTCTGGATCGAACAGATAGGGCAGACCGGTGCCCTCAAGGATCTGAAGAGCGTCATCCTCGACAAAGACACTATCGAACGCCGTTCCATCGGTGTATTCCACCATATAGTCATCATCGCTCGGTACGAACGTGATATAGAGCGCACCCCGGTCACCCGGAGACATAATGATAGAGCTCAGATCGATCGGAATCGGCGTTGGGGGAGCACCATCAGCGTACACTGAAGCTGTTCCGACCAGCGACCACGCACCGGGATTCGTTATAGCGCCAACGTGAGTACCGGGCTTGTAGTAGATCACGATCGTTCCTTGTCCCGGTACTTCATCTTCCGAGTCCTCAGTAATGAAGGCATCGAGGCTTTTTATGATAAGATCTTTCTTCGCAACGATATCGAACATGATCCCATCGTTGCCATTACCTCCAGCAAGCGTCGTCGTCAGCGATTGCTCGAGGGCAGACGCAATCGTCGGTGCTATCAGCATCGCGATGATAACTGCTGTTAATAGCGTGACCTTCCCAGTCAGTTTTAACACTGCTCTCTCCTTCGCTTTGGTAATATTTTGCGCTTGATAATGTCGCAGGGCGCTAGCGCTCACGTCTCTTTCTCAGAGTCGGCACACTCGCCACAGCAAGGCCAGCGATCACGGTCAGCATCGGAATGAACATGGCTACACTGTCACCGGTAGGTGGTATCACTGGTTTGACCGGTGGGGTCGGTGGGGTCGGTGGCTTTGGCTCGTCCTCGGCAAAACGAGCGACAACCTCGACATCGCCTTCCGGCATGTCAAAGGTAAGCGGATTGGCATAGACATCGACCGATGACGGCAGATCTCCCGGCCACGTAACGAGCCAAGATACGAAATGATAGCCGGGATCAGGAGTGGCGGTCACCGTGACAGGAGCGTCTACGTAAAAGTCGCCACTACTTGGAGAAACGGAGCCACCGGGATCGGCAGTCGCGGTCATGGTATACACGTTATCAACCTCGTAGTGGATCGTGACATTGGGTATCCTGTTGCTACCAGGAATAAAACCAGTTCCTGCATTTTCCACACTGATACCCTCAAGGATTTCGAGATCGTCATTTTGAGCGCAGATCACACCGATCCCCGTTCCCGGTGTGGTATATATCCGTGCATGATCCGGCATAGGTTCAAATGCGTCAACATAGAGCGCACCGGTCTCTCCCGCAGCAAGCGAGATAGAGCTCAGATCGATCGGGATCGGTGTTGCAAGACCTATTCCGCTTATATCGAAAATGTCCATCGTATCGGATCCCACGAGCGTCCAAGCCCCCGGATCACTTTCAAAGCCGACAAATGTGCCGGGCTTATAGTAGATCTTGATGGTCGGGTCAACTGAGCCAGCACCCAGATTAGTTTCAATGCTTGTCAGGGTGATATCCTTGTTTGCGACGATGTCGAACATGATCCCATTGTTCTGCCAGTGGTCATCATAGCCGCTATACGTCGTCATCAGCCATCGCTGCACCCCAGCTGACACGATGGCAGGTACGGCCAGCATCGCGATGACAACTGCTGTCAACAGTACGATCTTCCAAGTCAGTTTTCTCATCGATCTCTCCTTCGCTATCGACTATGCCCGATGGACAAATAATCCATCGCCATGGATTCAACTATGGATACATGATACTCCAAAAAACTCATGCATCAGTCAGTCGCGTGCATCAGACAATGATTTGAAAACTTGTCGCTGAGGTATACTTGTCTGCTTGAACTGCATATCTCTTGTTATGCGACCCCTGTTTTGATAGGCTTTAATACATTCATGAAAGCTATGGATGGGCGAGAAGGTATCTGTGGACGATTCAGTACTTTTATCTGTCGAAGGTCTCAAGACCTACTTCTTCATCGATAAAGATGTCTATCGTGCTGTCGATGACGTCAGTTTCTTCATCCGACCGAAGCGCACCCTTGCCTTGGTCGGTGAATCTGGCAGCGGCAAGAGTGTCACCGCCTCCTCGATACTGCAGATCGTTCCCGACCCTCCCGGACGTATCGTCGACGGAACGATCATGTTCGAAGGCGAGAACCTGCTGGACAAGTCCGAAAACCAGATGCGCTCGATCAGAGGTGAGAAGATCTCGATGATCTTCCAAGAGCCCATGACCTCGCTCAACCCGGTATTCAAGATCGGCGCCCAGATCGAAGAGGCGGTGCTTTTGCACCAGAACTTCGTCGACGCCTCCGGCAAGAAGCTGGCCAAGCGCGAAGCGAAGAAGCTCGCCCGCCAGCAGGCGATCGATATGCTCGAAGCCGTCGGTATCCCGCACGCCGCTCAGCGCATCAACGACTATCCCCATCAGCTCTCCGGAGGTATGCGCCAGCGTGTCATGATCGCCATGGCACTGGTCTGTCATCCCAAGCTGATCATCGCAGACGAGCCGACCTCGGCACTGGATGTGACCGTGCAGGCACAGATCCTCGAGTTGCTCCGCAAGCTCCAAGACGAGTTCGATACCGCGGTCCTTTTGATCACCCATGATTTCGGTGTGGTGGCCGAGAACGCCCACGATGTCGCGGTGATGTATGGCGGTCAGATCGTCGAGATCGCCTCGGTCGACAATATCTTCGGCGCACCCCTGCACCCCTATACCCAAGGGTTGCTGCTCTCGATACCGAGAATCGACAAAGATGAGCAGAAACTCTACGTTAT
>WQXV01000051.1 GCA_009781565.1 Actinomycetes bacterium | reverse complement strand
AGTTCGAGCGGAGCTTCGTCAAGATGGAAGAGAGCTGCACCTGCAATCATTGCCGCATTATCACCGCACAACTCAAGCGGAGGTACACTGACCCTGATCCCACGTTCGGTCATCGCTGTAATTAAGGCTTCACGCAGCGCAGCGTTGGCGGCAACGCCACCAGCCAGGCAGAACCACTTGGCCCCGGTCTCCTCGACCGCTCGAAGAGCTTTGTGAACCTGCACATCAATGATCGCCTGTTGAAATGATGCGGCGATATCGGGCAGATCAAGCTCGACCCCACTCGAGAGCTGCTCGTTGATATACGTGATGACTGCGGTCTTGAGTCCGGAGAGTGAGAATTGGTAGTCCTTGGTGTGCATCATCGCACGAGGAAAATCGATCGCATTAGGATCTCCCTGTTGTGCGAGCTTTGAGATGACCGGCCCACCGGGATAGCCGAGACCGAGCACTTTGGCGACCTTGTCAAACGCCTCCCCGGTAGCATCATCAAGCGTTTCTCCCAGAGTGCGATAGGTCCCCCACCGATCACAGTGGACCAGTGAGGTATTACCACCGCTGACGATCAGTGAGACGAACGGCGGTTCCAACTGCGACTCGAGCAGTCTGTTGGCGACCATATGACCTTCAAGATGATTGATACCGATCAGTGGGAGATCGGTCGCATAACTGAGTCCTTTTGCATAAGCAAGACCGACCACCAACGCTCCCACCAAGCCGGGCTTGACGGTCACCGCTATCGCATCAAGATCACTCAGGGCGACCCGAGCTACAGTGAGCGCCTCATCGACGACCCCGGCAATCGCTTCGATGTGTTTGCGCGACGCGATCTCTGGCACGACACCACCGAAGCGAGCGTGCCACTTGACCTGACTGGCAATGATATTGCTCAAGACATCGAACCCGGAAAGGACTGCGGCGGCAGTCTCATCGCACGAGGTCTCGATACCCAAGATGGTGGGTTCCTGCTTATTCTTGCGATCTTGGCCGGATGTCTGTTGCGCGATATCGCGCGCCATTACTATTGCGTCTTCAGCTCCCTCTTGGAACAGGAAGTATTTCTGGCGCATCCCGATCTGGCCAAAACCTTGCGAGAGGTAGAATGCCCGAGCATCCTCATTGCTTTCGCGGACTTCGAGAATGACGCGTTCGATGCCTCTTCGATGCAGCCTACCGATAGCAGCTTCTAACAGATCGCGCGCAATCCCTCTGCGTCTATGAGACGATACGGTACCCAACCGCAGCATATCGGCATCACGGTCCGACAGTGCGAAGCCGACATAGCCGATCAGCTGATCTTGTTCGAATGAACCGAGCCACAATCGGTCGTCGCGTATGAACTCCTCATAAAACATAGCGAGCGTCCAGGGATGGTGTTTGACCCCGAATATCTCCGCTTCACGATGGTAGAGCATTTCAGCGTCACGCGAGGTCAAGGGACGGATATAGGCATCGCGTCGCGTTGCGGCTTGTTCGTCGACGCCCGAAAGGTTCAGCTTTCCTTGCGCCATGAGCTGCGCGCCGGTC
The DNA here is from genome assembly GCA_009781565.1 of Actinomycetes bacterium. GTDB lineage: Bacteria > Actinomycetota > Coriobacteriia > WRKU01 > WRKU01 > WRDL01. The sequence continues at coordinate 5,910 of WQXV01000051.1, read as the reverse complement.
GGCTCTCCTGCGGCTTGTCGAGCTGTTTCCTCAGCGTCGGACAGGCGTGTGTAGATGGGAAGGACATCGCCGATCATCCCGGTGGCCGAACTTAATATACTGTGCTCGAAGGCGGCGATAAGACCGGAGGGAAGATAACGGGTAAGATCCTGGTCGCAGATCGTCTCGCCACGTGCGGTCACATAGTCGGCGCGATCACGCTCGACGCCTTCATCGGATATAACTGCTGAAACCGGATAGACCTCGCGTCGCATGGCATCGAGTGCGAACTCGACCGATCCACGCACGCCATCACTCCACATGCCCCACAGTATCGCATCGGTCGTCGATACCCCGAAGAGAGGAATATCTAGTCCTTGTGCAAGACCTTTCGCGGTCGCGACCCCGATGCGTACACCGGTGAACGAACCGGGTCCACATCCGACGATGATTGCCTCGATCTGAGCTTTCTCGACCTGCGCCGCATCGAGGATCTCATCGATCTGATCTAAAAGAATGGTGTTGGCCAATCGGCGCGCAGGTATCACATTTTGGACGCCTGTGCCATCGATGGCATGGGCAACTGTGACCACCACATCATCGGTCGAGGTATCGAAGGCAAGCAGATATCTACTCATCGTCGATCACCTGATTGGAGCCTGCCAGTGCCCCGATGATGTGCGCTCCGCGCATAGAAAGCGCTTGAATCTCGATCCGTCGCATCTGATCGGAGAGCCAGATGAACTCGATTGCGAGATCGGCATCAAGAGAGGTGTCATCGAATCGATCCCCCCACTCGACCAGTGAGATCGCGTCTGTCGAGATGAGCGCAAAGTAGTCGAGATCGATCAGCTCATCGGCATGCTCGATGCGATAGAGATCCCAGTGATGAAGGGTGTGCTTTTTACCCTCATGGATCAGAAGGATGTTGAAGGTCGGACTGATGATATTCTCGCTGACGCCGAGCGCGTGGCCCACTCCCTGGGTGAACTGGGTCTTTCCTGCACCCAGATCCCCCGTGAGCAGCACCACATCACCGTCTTGGAGAAAACCAGCGCAGTACGCACCGAGATCGTTCGTCTCTTGAGCGGAGTGCGATACGAAACTGAGGGGCATGTGTTCTGCTTCAGAGTTTTGCAATGGTCCGTGCCACCTGGAAGAATGCGTCGGATTTGGTCCGGTCATAGATGATGGCCGCGGGGTGATAACACGGCACGATGAAATATGAATCATGCTTGAACACTTTACCTTGCACCGCACTGATCGCGGTATCACTTCCCAGCGTCCAGCGTGTCGCGAACGCACCCAAGGTCACGATGATGCGCGGAGCGATCTGGTGTATCTGATCGATCAGCCAGTGTTCGCACGCCTCGATCTCATGGGGTTGGGGATCGCGATTGTTGGGAGGTCGACACTTCAAGACATTGGCGATATAGATGTCATCGCGAGCAAACCCGGCAAGTGATAAAAACTCATCAAGGTGCGCACCGGCAGCACCGATAAAAGGTAGACCACCCTCATCCTCTTTGCGTCCGGGTGCTTCTCCGATGAACATGATCTGTGCGTTCGGGTTGCCGCTTCCCCACACCAGTGTCGTCCTGGTCGCGCCAAGATCACACGCCTGACAGGTTTGGGCTTGTTCTTCTAGGGCATCGAGCTTACTACTCATCTCGCTAGGTCCAGACAGAGACCTCGCTCAAAGGTCGACGTGCTTGTTTGCCCGATGCTTGCGCACTGTATCCGATGGGAAGGATCGCCACGGGGGTGATGGGCTTTTTGATACCGAGGCTTGCGCGGACCGCATCCTCATCGAACGCGCCGACCCAACAGCTGGCAAGGCCGGAAGCCACACAAGCCAAAAGAATGTTTTGAGCTGCAGCAGCGCTGTCTTGGATGCTGTAGAGTAACGCCCCGCGATCACCATAACGACCGCGTGAAGGACGCGGGTCGACACATACCACGACCAGCACGGGAGCAGCTGCGACCCAGGTCTGGTCCAGAGCACCTCCCAAACGCGTCTTCGCCTCTGCGCTCTCGACGACCACAAAACGCCAGGGCTGGACATTTCCGGCACTGGGAGCAGCGATGCCTGCTTTCAGTATCTTCTCGATCAGTTCACGCGGAACCGGAGTATCGGAAAAATGACGCACACTTCTGCGCTCATGAACGACCTCGAAGAAATCCATCTGCTACTCACCTCTCTGTATCATACGTAGATGCGGTCGAGCCGCTGGCCCAACCCGCATGCGATCTCATAGGAGATGGTGTCGGCTTTTTGAGCCACTTCATCCATCGAGATCACTGCGCCGTTATCCTCACCTATCATAACAAAAGTCGCGCCCGCAGACAGACGGTCGTTCTGCATCGCACGCACCATCAGATGGTCCATGCAGATCCGTCCGACCTGCTCGAAGTGCCTGCCGTCATGAAGGAACTCGAGCTTGCCTGAGGTGATGCGGGGAACCCCGTCAGCGTAACCCAACGGCAAGGTGATGATCGCGCAGGGTATCTCTGCATGCCAGGTCAGACCGTAGCTGACACCCTCGCCCATCGCGATGTTGTTGACCATCTCGGCTTGCGCATACACACTCATCACCGGCTTGAGGGTGATATGAGGTTTGGTCGCATCAGAGGGATGCAGCCCATAGATCGCGATGCCGCAACGCACCATGTCGAAATGTGACTCAGGCATCAGGATCGTGGCTGCCGAGTTGGCGGCATGCACGATACCCGGATCGAACCCTTCGCTGCGGATCGCTGCCACACATCGTTCGAACAGGTGGAGTTGATTGCTCGCCTCCCAGTCCCCCTCGATATCGGCGGTGGCAAAGTGCGTGCAGACCCCTTCAAGTTTGACGTGTGGGAGCTCGGAGAGTTCGCGAAGGATCGAGATCACCTCGTCAGGGCGAATGCCCAAGCGATTGAGTCCTGTATTGATCTTGAGATGGTAGCGCGCCTGCTTGCCGCTCAGCTGTGCCTCGCCCGCCAGTTTATACACGAAATCCGGGTCGGTCACCAGGGGCGTGATCCCTAGATCGATCACGTGAGGTATGGCAAGAGGTGGTGGCTGGGTGAACATCAGTATCGGGTGCTCGATCCCAGCGGCACGCAATGCGAAGGCTTCCTCGCAGGTCGCAACTCCCAACCAATCGGCTCCCGCGTCGATAGCAGCACGCGCTATCGCAACCGCACCATGACCATAGCCGTCAGCCTTGACCACTGCCATGAACAGCGTCTCAGGGTCGATGCGGTTCTTCAGTTGTTTCACATTGAATGCGAGGGCACCCAGGTCGATCTGGGCCCATGCTTGACGATAAGGAGGAGACTCAGGCATGCGCTGCACACTCCTTCATACACGCAAATGCGCAGGGGATGTATTCGATCACATCGGTGGCGATCATACAACTGGCACTAAGATCCTCGGTCGCACAAAGTGCTGCCAGAGCCTGCACGCGCACACCTGCCGCTGCGGCAGTGAAGGGATCGACCCCCTGGCACAGCAACGCCCCGATGATGCCGGCAAGCACATCTCCGGTCCCTGCAGTAGCAAGCGATGCGGGTCCGGTGTCGTCAACGAGTGATCGCTCTGCACTCCGAATCGTCGTCTCAGGTCCCTTTGCGACCACGGTGCAGAGGCCTGTCGCCAGCTCGTCGATCGGTGCGAGTCGTGCCAGCTCCCCACTGTGGGGAGTGAGGATGATAGGTGCGCTCGTGTGCGCAAGCAGATCGATGTGATCAATGAACGCATTGAGCCCATCAGCATCGATCAGTATCGGGACGGTACTACCGGTGACGATGTCGCGTACCAACTTCGCGACACCAACACTTCGCCCTAGACCGGGCCCTATGACCAGCGCATCGGATTGTGCCATCAGTTGCTCAATATGCTTGCGCGCGTCGGTGGTGATGACACCTTCCTCATCGCTGGGCAAGCTGATGACCGGAACGGTCAGCAAGTTGGTCTGTGCCAGAGCAACTATCGGATCGGCAGTCGCGAGTCTGACATATCCGGCTCCCGATCGAGCCGCTGAGAGCGCTGCAAGCATCGCGGCACCGGGATACTGCTCGCTGCCCGCGACCACCAGAAGGCGCCCGCGCGTGTATTTGTTGGCATCGGCTGACGGCTCGGGTAGCGCGCTCGCGTATTCGCGATCGCTCATGATGTGGATTCGCGCGTCAGACATCACATCAAACCTTCTGGGGAAGTGCCCTCTAGGTTTTCCGGTGATGAGCTCACTGAATCGAGCAGAACGCGCAGTTCGTTGAAGGTCTTCGACATCTTCTCCTCGAAGCTGAGTCCTTCTTCGGTCATTGGACGCGCTTCTTGGGTGATAGCGACCGCACTTGCGACAGCGGTCGTATGCGTATAAGACAGTGAGAGATACATCTCTTCGATGTCGAGCGCATCAGCACGCTCTGATGCCGCTGTGCTCAGCTGAGGGATCGGTCTGCCCTTCTGGTCGCGCTCTATCTCAACATTGGAGAATCGCACACCCATGTAGCCTTCGCCGAGTATCTTGAGAACCGCTTGTTTTGCTGCGAAATAAAGTGCGTAGTGGGTGTATGGGAGCGCTTTGCCCTCGCAATACATCTGTTCCACCGGGGAAAAGAGACGTTTCAGGAGCTGTGGGTGACGCTCGAGCACTGCTGAAAACCGCGCGATATCGACGATCTCGACACCCAGACCGACGATGAGATCATCGTCTTCAGGTGCTATCTCATGTGCTACCTCACGCGATCGTTCAGTCTGATCGGACCTGTTTTGCATCTACCTGTGCCTTTCGTTCACGTTCCATTATATCTCGTGCAGGTTCGAAACGTGACAGCAGGCATCAGCGAACAGAGGAGTCGAGAAACATGCCGTTTTCCGCAAAACGGTAGCGATACATCCAGATCACGACCGTTGACGAACACGCACTGTCTCCCGCACTGATCATGAACGACACGATAATCTGATAGGGAGCGGCCACCGCTGGATTGATACCGGCAAGCACCTGCCCGCTCATGATACCAGGTAAAAAGACCAGACCGATGGCGGCTAGGGTGTTGATGTTGGGGATGATACCGGCTCGCAACGCATCGCGGATGGAGGTCTGAGCGCACTCCCACGGTGTGGCACCCAACGCGACCAGAGAGCGGATCTCGTCGCTGCGCTTATCAAGGTCATTGAACAGACGTTCGAGCGCGATGGCGACCCCCGACATCGCGTTTCCCATGATCAAACCGGCAAGGGGGATCAGATAGCGCGGGTCGAACCAGGGATCGATCCCGATGATGATGTGGGAGACGATCATCACGATAAGAAGCGTCACCACTAAGAGTACGATGAACGCGATCGGTGCAATCGAGCGTGGCGCGGAGGGGTTACGATGGGCTATCGTGAGCGCTGCGACCCCGGTCATGACGGCAAGGACTCCCAGCACCGGTAAAAAAGAATCAAGGCCCAGGACCCAGGAGAGGATAAAACCCATGAAAAGCAACTGGGCAGCTGCCCGCATCGCCGCAAACAGGTATTGTCGCGTCACCCCCAGTTTGAGCACGGTCAACAGTATCGCGGTCGCAAGGATAAAACCGAATGCGATCGCCAAATGCGCTGGGCTGACGGTTATAACACCCATCTCATTCATCGGCTATCTTTCCCTCTTGCATGATCAGACGCGTGGTGGCGCGCCCATCATCGGCGCGATGCCGGACTCGGATCGCTGCCTTACCACGGGCGGCAAAGGCGCTCGTCGCCTCACCGATCGCGTGTGCCGAGACATCATCGAGCGCCGCATCCACCTCATCGAGCAGGAGCACCTTCGGCTCGGTCAGAAGGGTACGCAGGAAGGCGACACGGGCCATCTGCCCGACCGAGAGTTTGTCGATACTGCGATCGAGCGCGATCTCGTCGAGATGTGCTTCGTCCAGAGCTGTCCGTAGTGCGTCTTT
>WQXV01000050.1 GCA_009781565.1 Actinomycetes bacterium | reverse complement strand
CTTCTTGTGCTGGTGATGTTTGTCGCCGGTTTTTTTCTGTGTCTTCCTACTTTTGCCTCTGCGGTGCCGCAGAGCAAGCTCGATGAGGCGAAAGCCGCGAAGCAGAAGATCGATGAGCTCGCCGTCGAATTCAACCAGATAGTCGATCAATACAACGGAGCAGCCGAGGAGCATGCCCAAGCTGTTGAAAAGCACCAGGAAGCGACCGTTCAGCTTGACGCGACAACCGGTCGCCTCGGTGAGGTGCAGGACCACCTCAATAAACGTGCGGTCGACATGTATCGCAGTGGCCCCTACGCGTTTGTCGAGGTCCTCTTAGGCGCTACGACCTTCCAGGAGTTCACCGCAACGTGGGATATCCTTTCCAATATAAACGAGCAAAACGCAGCCAATATCATGGAGCTGGCCACGCTCAAAGCAGAGCAGGTACAGCTCAAGAGCATCCTCAGTGAGCAAGAACAGATTGCGGCGGCAAAAGCCCAGGAGATGGAAGATCGCAAGGTCCAGATCGAGGCGCAGGTCGCACAGCAACAATCGATCGTCGCCGGTCTCGAGGATGAGATCGCACAACTGCGTGCAGAGGAGTCTGCGGCTGCGCAGGCAGCTGCCGAGCGTGCACAGGCGGCAATGGACTATGCACCGCCTTCATATGACTCCTACGATCCACCCACAAATGACTCTTATGTACCTCCACCTCCAGGAACCTACTCAAATGTGCTCGATGTCGCCTACCAGTTCGTCGGAGTCCCCTATGTCTGGGGCGGAAGCTCACCAGCTGGTTTCGACTGTTCAGGGCTTGTTCAGTATTGCTACGCGCAGGTGGGTGTCTACCTACCCAGGACATCCTATGACATGATGGGCGTGGGCTCATATGTCGCCTATGGGGATCTCCAGCTCGGTGATATCGTCATCACGAACGGTGGAGGACACGTCGGGCTCTACGTGGGTGGAGGTCAGATCATCAATGCCGTCAATTTCGGTGATTGCGTTCGCGTCACCCCGATCTGGGACTTTACGATGGGGCGCCGCGTCTACTAAGCTCTTGCCTGCAGTTTTCGACCTTGACTCGGTTGTCAATTCTGCCATCTTCATATAAAGTTCATATAGTAGGATTTGAGTCCGGACACCTGTCTGGATTGTGTTTGATGATGTCAGTAAAGGTATTGAGGAGAGACCGATGATTTCAAGACTGATCGAGGCGTTTCGCAATCCCATCACACGCCCCCGCGCGATCATCTGGTTAGGTGCGCTACTCTCGTTCCTGTTCTTCTTCGTAGCCTTGGCGGTCGGAGCGACGACGTCGTACTGGTTCTGTGCGTCGGTCTGCCACAAGGTACAAGATGACGCGATCGCCGCCTACCATAATTCCGCGCACGCGAAGGTGTCCTGCGTATCCTGCCACATGCCGGCAGGTGCCGATCCGGTCACCTTCCTTCTTCACAAGGTCGAGGCGCTCGCCGAGCTCCCCCCGACCCTGGCGAACACCTTCGAACTTCCGCTCAATGCCTATAGTGAGACGGCACTCTCGACGTACACGTTCCCCTCGACCCAGTGTACCCAGTGCCATAACCTGGAGAATCGAGAGGTGACGCCCTCGGAGGGCATCATCATCGACCATGACGCTCACGAGGCAGCACACATCACCTGTACGATGTGTCACAACCGTGTGGCGCACAACGAAGATGGTGCTGAACCGAAACTGATCGATCCGTTGACGGGTCAGGTCAGTGAGGGACACTTCGACTTCATGACGATGACCTCGTGTTATCGCTGCCATGATATGGAAGACGGTGCGGTCGCGACCGGAAAGTGCTCAGCTTGCCATACCGCAAGCTTCGAGCTGGTGCCTGAAAGCCACGAAGTTGCCGATTTCGTCCGTCGTCCTCATGCTGATGCGGCTCTCGCACAACATGATGAGGTCCTTGAAGCAGTCGAGCATTTCGAGCTCGGTGCCGAGCCGACCGCAGCATCCAAGAAAGAACTGGTCAATGCTCTTGCGCACAGCGAGGGCGGAGGACATGGTGGAGGAGAAGAACTCGTCTTGTTCCCGCCCAGCGCGATCAACGAGTGCTTCACCTGCCATAAGCGCGCATTCTGCATGGACTGCCATGGTATGGAGATGCCGCATCCGGCAACATTCCTCCGTCCTGCAAGCAGTGGTGCCGCCGATGGTCATCCTGCCATCTCAAAGGATGAGGAACTAGCTGAGAAGTGTGTGATGTGTCACGGTGTCGAGACAGAGACCCTGTTCTGCACCAACTGTCACCACGGCGCCGAGTCCAACTGGACCTTCGATAAGGCCAGCGATTGGACGAGCACCCAGCATGCCGTCGCGGTCGGTACGACCGGAGTCGGTGTCTGCACCTCCAGTTGCCACACCGCTCAATTCTGCGTCGATTGCCATACATCCCGCAACGTCGTTCCCGCATCGCACCGGGCTGCCGATTTCGTACATCCCGCGTCGCCTGCGATGACGATCTTCGGTCAGACACCTGCTGCTGCCACCGCTGGGCATGCCGTCTCGGCAAAAAGCTCAACTGAGACCTGCGCGGTCTGCCACGGAGATGGTGGAATCAACGCGCCGTTCTGTATCGCATGCCATGGCATGGAGATGCCCCATCCCGAGCAATTCCGTAGACTGCACAGCGCATCTGATAAAGCAACGTGCTCGAACTGCCACGGCTTTACCGAGGTCTGCTCGAGCTGCCACCACGTCGGAGCTACTGCGACGACCGCATGGCTGCCTGCACACGGTGCTGCGACCATCGAACATGGTTCGACGACCTGTATCGGCAAGTGCCACGTACAGGCTGACTGTGTGACGTGTCACCAATCGAACAAGGTGCTTCCTGCCTCACATACCGCTGCCGACTTCGTCAAGGGCGGTGCGCATGTCACGGCGTTCTCGACCGATCCGGCAAACTGCCTGTTCTGTCACGAGGGTGATACGGGATCACTGCCTAACTCGGCGTTCTGTAAGGGATGCCACGGCGTCGAGATGCCGCATCCGAGCGATGGAGGAGCCCAGAAGTTCGCCCACAGCGAGAAGATCAAGGATGGAAGCTACACCAGGGAGCTCTGCGCGAACTGTCATGCGCAGGCATTCTGTGACGCTTGCCACCATCCGCAGGCGGTGAGCGATCAACCGTGGTTGACCTATCATGCGGTGATCGCAACCCAAGGCAATGCGACCGCTTGTTACAGCTGTCACCAGGAGACCTACTGCGCCTTCTGCCACGTACGTATCGCGCGTGAGCGTCGAGGCGGCAACTAGAGCGAAAGCTCGATACTGTTCCCACAAAAAGGAGCCCTTTGGGGCTCCTTTTCACGAACGCACGAGATTCCATCAAAGCACGTCGCACGACGCAAAGATTGCCCAGACGCGTCCCTCCAATATGTTAGGATAGTACGAACGGGATGTGGCTCAGTTTGGTAGAGCGTTCGGTTCGGGACCGAGAGGCCGCTGGTTCAAATCCAGTCATCCCGACCACAAACAGACACGTGAGTGGCAATCCCTGAGAACTACGTCAGGGGCTTCGCGCACAATCCGATCAGCGACTAACCGTAGATTGTGTTCGTGCGCTGCAGAGTCTTCCTCCGTCCTCAGGGCATTGCCACCCATGTGGTGATGCAATATGGAATGCCTGGATGATGAACCTCTATACAGAAATATTACATCTGCTGGGATTCGGGCTCTGTCATCAGATGCCCGAGCGCTCCTTCATCTATGGAGGCGTGCAATTCCCCATCTGTGCACGTTGCACCGGTATCTACGTCGGCATAGCCGCCACGCTCCTCATACTGTTTTGGCTCTATCGTGGAGCGCAGCGCGCAGGTGTTCCCGCGCTACCGTTCTTTATCGGAGCAGCTTTTGCGACCTTTGCGATGGGATTCGATGGATTCGGCTCGTATCTGGGGTTCTATGAGACCACCAACTTTGTCCGCGTACTGACCGGCATCATGTTCGGCTCTGCGATGGGTGTGGTGATCTACTCCATTCTGGTCGACTCGCTGGCAAAAGACCGCAGTTATGAGCGTATCCTGGACACGCCTCGCTCTGTCATGTGGTGGGTGGCGAGCATTCCGCTGGGACTCATCTTCATCTATGCGGTCTGCCCGCTGCTTGGACCGCTTGCAGCCGGGGTCATCGGTTTCATGATCGTGGCGACCTTTTGGCTCATCTCGCTGGTCATCATCGGGTTGATCCCACGCTATCAGCATAGCGTGGAGAGGTTGCGCGACACGTGCATGCCACTGATGTGGGCGTTTCCGATCGCGTGCGCTATCATATTACTTTGCGCATTTCTTCAATTTTGGGCGATGGAGGTATTGCTATGAGCACGCAGGCGCAGGTCGATGTCGGGGTATTTGGTGGTTCGGGTTTCTACGATCTGCTCGACAATGCCGACGAGATCTCCGTCGAGACTCCTTATGGTGCACCCTCTGGCGAGATCATGATCGGTACGATCGGCGATAAGAAGGTCGCATTCCTCCCTCGTCATGGCAAGAAGCATCAGATCCCTCCGCATATGATCAATTATCGGGCCAATATGTGGGCGATGAACGAGTTGGGGGCGACCCGGATCATCGGACCCTGCGCCTGTGGATCGTTGCGTCACGATGTCGCACCCGGAGATTTCGTCATCCTCGACCAGTTCATCGATCGCACCAATGGTCGCAAAGATACCTTCTATGACGGTCCGGTGGTCACCCATGTCTCCAGTGCCGATCCGTACTGCCCCGATCTTCGCGAGGTCGCCATCGAGAGCTGCAAAAGCCTTGGTATCACCTATCGATCCATGGGAACGGTCGTCACCATCCAAGGGCCCCGTTTCTCAACACGAGCTGAATCGATCTGGTTCGCCTCCCAGGGCTGGGAAGTGATCAACATGACCCAGTATCCCGAGGCCTATCTGGCCCGCGAACTGGATCTGTGCTACTGCGGGATCGCACTGATCACCGACTATGATGCCGGAGCAGATCACGCCGGTGCGGTCACCAACCATGATGTGATGGAAGTGTTCGCCCAAAACCTCGACAAGGTCAAGCTTCTGATGGGCGACATGATCCCGCGCATTTCACCGAATCGTGACAAATGCGACTGCAAGGATGCCACCCTCTATGCGGAAATGTAGAATGGTGAGCATGAACAGACGCATGCGACATATCTGGTGGGACAGCTTTTGAGCCTGATCGTGCGCGCGGTCGCGTCGCATTACTGCTTTACGCATACTGGTTAATACGATAGGCTTAGTTGAGCTGAAAAACCTGATTGGAGGACACACATGAGCAGTCTAGGACTTCCTGAGATATTACTCATCGCTGTTATCGCATTCATCGTCTTTGTCATATTCGGTCCCAAGAATCTGCCCAAGCTGGGAAAGATGTTCGGATCTACCATGAAAGAAGTGCGCAAAGGTATGACCGAGTTTTCTGATGAGATGAGCTATGCGGGAGATGTCGCCGAAGAAGAGGCGCAAGCTCCGGTCGAGCAGGTCTCTTCACCTGCAGCATCGTCGACAGATGGTGCAGTGATCGAGCCGGGACGCAAGGTCGCAAAAGTCATCTACGAGGACGAGGTCGAGCAGGTCGCGATCGATCCTGAGCGCAAAGTCGCCAAGGTCATCTACGAGGACGAGGTCGAATAACCAGCGGCTGACCCGATTTTTCAACGATTTCAGGCGGCGCTTTTGGCGCCGCTTGCTTATTGAAACAGTTTACGCACAAATCTGCGAAATGTATTACTATAGTGCGGACACAAAACGAGTAAAGGACGCAAAATGACGGAACGAGTTGAACTGACAGTAGCTGGCAAAGAGGCTCTTGAGAAGGAGTTGATCGAGCTGGTCGAGGTCAAACGCCCCGCCGTGATCGATCGCATAGCCCAGGCAAAAAGCTTCGGCGACCTGAGCGAGAACAGTGAATATGATGATGCCAAGAACGAGCAAGGTTTCATCGAGACCCGTATTGCTGAGATTGAGCGCACGCTCGACCGCGCGGTCATCGTCAAGCCATCGAGCAATGTCAAGACGGTACGGATCGGTACCACGGTCAAATACACCAACACCAAGAATCGTAAACAGTCGACCTACGACATCGTTGCGAGCGCCAACGCCAATCCACTCAACGGGATGATGAGCGTTGACTCACCCATCGGATCTGCGCTGCTCGGCAAAAAGGAAGGCGACAGCGTCGAGATCAAGGCACCTAGCGGAGTCATCAAGGTCAAGATAACCTCGATTAAGCCCACCAAGTAAACGCATAGGAGTCGACCATGGACTATGCATCTGGTTACATGCCCGCCTCACGTGCAGGTCAGCTTGCACGTGACTATAAGGATCTTGCATCCGGTGATGTCACCAACCATGTGACGAGCGTGGCCGGTCGCCTGATAGCTAAACGCGACCAGGGAAAGGTCAGCTTCCTGGTCATCAGGGACGCGACCGGTGATCTCCAACTGTTCGTACGGGCCGATGCGCTGGATGATGATCAACAAGACATCGTCGATGGATTCGGTGTGGGAGATTGGATCTATGCCGAGGGGACCGTCATGCGCACCCGGCGCGGTGAGCTCTCCTTGCAACCGAAGCGACTGGAGATGCTGAGCAAGGCGCAGCGTCCGTTGCCCGAGAAGTTCCATGGTCTGACCGATACCGAGACCCGGTATCGCCAACGCTACGTCGATCTGATCGTCAATCCGCAGGTCCGCGATACGTTCGTGACGCGCTTTACGATCATCTCGGCGATCCGACGTTTCATGGAGGGTCAGGGCTATCTCGAGGTCGAGACCCCGATGCTGCACCCCATTGCGGGTGGAGCCGTCGCACGACCCTTCGTCACGCATCACAATACATTGGACATGCCTCTCTACCTACGCATCGCACCCGAACTCTACCTCAAGCGTCTGCTGGTCGGAGGATTTGAGAAGGTCTTCGAGATCAACCGATCGTTCCGTAATGAGGGGATGTCGCCACGGCACAATCCCGAGTTCACCATGATCGAGATGTATCAGGCATACGGCTCGATGGATACGATGATGGAGCTTGCCGAAGATCTGATCACTACCGTCACCCAAGAGGTGCGCGGGACTTTGACGTTGTCCTATCAAGGTCATGAGATCTCACTGGAAAGACCTTGGCGCCGTGCCACCCTCGACGAGCTTATCAGCGAGCGGCTGGGACGCGTCCTCTCGGTACACACCAGTGTCGAGGAGCTGCGTGAGCTCTGTGATGAGTACGGGGTACCCTTCGAGAAATCGTTCGGCAGCGGCAAGCTGCTGGTCGAGCTCTTCGAGAAGCTGGTCGAAAGCACTCTGATCGAGCCCACGTTCGTCTATCACTATCCCGCAGAGGTATCACCCCTCTCGCGTCGCAATGAAGACGATCCCCTCTATGTCGATCGCTTCGAGCTTTTCATCGCCGGCCGTGAGTTCGCCAATGCGT
>WQXV01000049.1 GCA_009781565.1 Actinomycetes bacterium | reverse complement strand
GCCGATATCGTCACCATGAAACTGTGGTCTGCTGGTCTCAAGCTGTTGACCGAGACGCTGGGGTCATCGGTGGTCTCGCCCACATTGGTCGCCACCAGATCGACCGCGGTGATGACCCCGATCGCCTGTTCGTCCAAGTTCTGTGGGTTGTGAGCTTCACCGATCCGCGCTTCCATACCGATCGTAACGGCACTGTCCCCTGCGATATAGCTCGTGATCACTCCATCGTCGGCGACGCCATAGGCCTGGATCGTGACTTCAAGATAGCCGAATATCGCCCATACCAGCAATCCCGCAAGCAGGATCAGCACTGCTGTAAGCGCCACCCACATGCTTGCCTTGGTCACCTGTAGGGAGTCGTTGAACTGTTTAGGGGTGGACAGATGCTCCAAACTCTTCTCTCGAAACACTGATCTTTCGGACGTGTCCATACCGACCCTCCTGGCAACACTACCCGATCATCGATCGGATCTGCATACTACCAATCAAGCATACCAGCAAGCGCCGAGGTTTTCGTTGCACGGACCCGACCTGCTCGCGAGAAATAAACGACATTGCATTTCTGTTCGATGAGGGTGCCTGTTTTAAGCAACTCCTCGAGATCGACGTCGAATTCATGGACGACCGGATTCTTGTTCTCGGACAGAACATATTCGACCAAGCACCGCTCATAAAGAGCAAGCTGACTGAATCTCAGATCATCAAGATCTCGCTCCTCTTCACGCAAGATGGTATCAAAGACTCGAAAAGACAGGGCAAGATCAGACATGTTCTCGCGATCGATCGCTGCAATCTTGTCGATATCAAGGCGTAGACCTTCCAGTAGACCCTCGTGCCTTCGATAGAGCTCGATCATGCCTTGGACCTCGAGCAGATGAGCGATGCTGTTCTTACAGTAGGGGGTCAGGTACACGAGCAGATGCAGCAACGTACTCATCTGCGGGTAGGCAGCCCTGACCGGGGTGTCGAATGTATAGTATTGTTCGAACAGATCGGGATAGTGCTCAATCAGTTCCACGCTCTGGTCGCTAAACAAGTTCTTATTGTAGATTGTGTGCTCGAGCGTCGCGTCTCGGTCGAAGTAGAACACATCTTTGACCTTGTCGGTCTCTTCGGTCTGAGGGGTCAAGATATAGGGATGGAGCTGAACGTAACGAAAACCGATCCGATAAACCTCTTCGATCATCTTGATCGTCTCGAAAAAATCTGTCTCGGTCTCATCGGGAAAACCGTAGATGAATGACACCGTCGCATCGATTCCGCGATCATAGATCTTCCTGATGGTCGTCAGCGAGTTCTCGATGTCGAGATTCTTATTGATCACACGTTGCATCCGACCCGATCCGGTCTCGATCCCCAAATAGATGCTCTTGCAGTTCGCTTCCTTCAAGAGATCGAGCAACTCATCGTCAAAGGAATCAGCCCGACCTGAACATGACCAGAAATAACCACGATCGTTCGCGATGAGCAGACGACAGAACTCCTTAATTCGTCGCTTATCGGTGGTGAAGTGATCATGCAGGATACTAAAGTCGTTCGTACCGTAGATCTCATGGATCCGATCCATCTCATCGATGAGTGCCTCAATCGGTTTGAGACGGTATTTCCTACCCCAAAAACTATTGGTCGAGCAAAACGTGCATCCGAATGGGCATCCACGCCCTCCTTCAAGATATGCGTTCTTCTCGATCGCCTCAGATGAGAAGGGAGTATAGTCATAGACCGTCGAGTCGATCAGCTCCTCGTCGGTCAGTAGTTCGGCTTGCGCATTGATGTGTATCTCGCCACCACTTCGATAGGCTGCGCCCGCTACTTTAGAAAGATCGCCGCCAGCTATCAGCGCATCCATGAGCGGAATAATCGAGTGCTCTGCTTCACCCAGATAGACTGCATCAAGAAAGTCGAGATGTTCCAAGCAGCTCATGGCAGTCAGCGTGGCATGCGGTCCGCCAAAAACGATCTTGATCGTCGGATCCAGCTCCCTGATATGGGCAGCCACCTGGACCGTGAACACAAAGGTGTTGCACACGGTATAAAAACCGATCACCTTCGGTCGTTTTGCTACCAGATAGCTCGCCAGATACCGCATGGCCTCATCGCAATTCAATTGAGTGAGGGCTTTGACAACCTCTTCGATTAGTTTGAAGTCCACATACTCGACCTCATAGTGGTCTTTGAGGATATCGCGCAAGACAAAAAGTCCCATAAAAGGGACTTTGTCTGGTTCAGGCCACAAAACATCAATGCTGCTGACCAGGAGAATATCCACAATGAGTGCTACCTCAGGCCGGCTTTGTTCCTAAATGACTCAGATTCAGGAGCGAGCAGTCCTGATTTGCTGCGAAGGAGCGAGTTGGCGCCATCTCTGAACGCCGCTGCATCATCACCGCTAAGGAAAAGGCTGTCATCCCGAAGTCCACCGACAGCATCGTCAAGCTCGTCATCACTGAGACACTCATCTTTGAGCTTTGCGGTCTCTGACAAAAAGTTCGAGACATCCTCGTCGCTGAATTCGAAACCCTCATCTGCCAGAAAAGCTTTGGCACTATCAAGATCGTCAAGCCCTAAAAACTTCTCTGCAAATGCCTTGTCCTCTGCGAATCTCTTTACGAATGCTGATTTACTCATACTGGCTTCCTTCCTATCGAATTCTTACGATTACCGCGTCTCTCAAAACGTTCTTTGATGAATCAATACTAGCACACCTTTTCCGGTAATCTTTGAGGATGCGAACGAGTCCACAGGAGATCGAAGAACCACATCGCAACCATGCTGAAAAGGATTACGCTCGCGCAGTATAACAACGCGCCGAGCCCATATGACATAGCGGGGAAATAGATGACGAAGAGTAGGACGAAGAACCAATGGAACAGATAGAGATACAGGCTCAAACGCCCCAGATAGGTGCCGAGTCGTGTGAAATGGCTGTTCAGAAAGCGAGCGATCGGAGTGCGCCCCACAAAGCAGAGCACGATCAATAGCGCAAAGATCAGTACCCAGAACAGCACATCAGCTTCGGATATGAAAGACCGCAGAAGGATCAAACCAGGGAGTGCGAGCAGACAGGCGATCTCGAGGGTGCCAAGACCGAATGCGGTAGCTGGGCTCCATGTTGCATCGCGCACTCGATCATAGAATGCGTAGCAGAGACATCCAGCGCTGAGACCAGCAAATCCACGCAAGTTGCCCAGCATGATAAAGCCAGCGAACTCGTTGCCCACATCGACCGTGCCATATGTTTGCATGATGTAACAGTAGAAGAACAGAATCGTGAGCGGTGCGATGAAGTTGGTAAATGTCTTACGATGGCGCGTGGCCAGATAATAGATTGGCAGCATGGCGAGAAGCATCGAGGAGAGATACCATGCCGAACCGACCAGATAGTCGACGTCGAATGCCGGCGAGGGGTTGAATCCTGCCATCTGAAGTAGTAGGATCTCCCACTTGAAGTGAAAGAGTCTTGAGACGATCTGCCCAAGATCGGTCATATGCGCCGCTATCGTGGTCAGAATAAAGACCATGGCGAACGCAAGCAGATACGGTAGGTAGAATTTCTTTGCTCTGCCGATGACATACTCGATCGATTCGGTGAGAGCGCTCTTTTCTGAGGTCAGCTCATCCTTATTCATCGCACTTCTCATGAGGAGAAAGCCGCTGAGCATGAAGAAGAAATCAACCACGACACCCAGATGCCCGAAGTATTCATGCTCCCCGAAATAGAGCGCCTCGAAGTGAAACAGGATCACACAGATCGACGCAAAGAATCGGATCCACTCGACCGAGGCTATTCGTATCTTTTCTCTATCCATCGTCTTCCGCTCCCATTTTGCTCATTATAGCATCGGACCTCGAACACCAAAATCACCTACAATACAACGTAGAGTACCTTGCGATGAATCGATGCGATCGGTCTTATGAGGAGACGATGATGTGTGACACCATGGCCATCATGCCAAGCTGGAGCCAAGATGGGCTGAGCTACTTTGCCAAGAACAGCGATCGCAGTCCCAACGAACCGCTTCTGACTCTGCGAATTCCTGCGATGGATCATGAGCAGGGTTCGGCCCTTCGTTGCACTTATATCGAGATACCGCAGGTAGCACATACCCGTGAGATCATCGTCTGTAGGCCGTCTTGGATGTGGGGAGCCGAGATGGGCGTCAACGATGCACGCGTAGCCATCGGTAATGAGGCGGTGTTCACCAAGGCGAAGCGAGGCGAACCTGCGCTCACGGGAATGGACCTGTTGCGCTTGGCACTCGAACGCTCAGATTCTGCAGAGGCTGCCGTCGAGATCATCATCGATCTTCTCCAAAAGCACGGACAAGGGGGCAACTGCGGGTTCGACAAAGAGTTCTACTATGACAACAGCTTTCTGATCAGCGATCCTTCCAGCGGATATGTGTTGGAGACCGCAGCCAAGAACTATGCCGTGACCGCGATCGTTGATCGCTACGCTATCTCGAATAGGCTCGGTATCCGCACCGAGCACGTCGAAGCGGAAGGAGTGCCTCCCGGAGGAGACTTCACCCGACGATTCAGCGAACCTGTCCAGTCATTCTTCTCACAGGCAAAGCAGCGCAAGTGCCAGGTCATGGATCGCCTCAAACCATCGAGTGGAGCACGAGGACTGACCGAAGTATTGCGGACTCACGCACCAGGTTTTGATGGGCATGAGTTCACTCGCGCCAGTGTTGGTAGTGTATGCATGCATGCTGGTGGCATGATCGGGGATCAGACGACCGGATCGATGGTGGTGACATTGCGACCAGACAAACCGATCACGCTGTGGATGACCGGAAGCTCGACACCCTGTGTGTCAGCATTCAAACCGCTCTTTTGGGCATCGGACTCACCACCACTTTTCAATGACCCACCCCCTAGCCTCGAGTATTGGCTCAAGCGTGAGCATCTCCATCGTGCGATCATCTCAGGAAAGGTCGATGTCGCGGCATTGCGCAAGAGGATAAAGAAGCTTGAATCCTCGTGGTTTGACCAAGAAGCCCAGATCTTGGATGCCGACCACCCGCGCGAGGATGAGCTTGTCGCTTTTTCGAGATATGCAAGTCAAGAGGAGCAGGCGCTCATCGATGAGTTCTCGGTCGATAGTTGGCGAGAGCTTGATAGCAAAAGCCGTTATGCCAAGTACTGGCAGAAAAAGAATGAGGCGCTCGGTCTTGAACGGACGCTGTGAGGTGTCTACGCAGTGAGCTTGGTACACGAAGGGATCAGGAAATCCGTGTTACATAAAGTGATTGTCGCACCTGATAGCTTCAAAGGTTCACTTACCGCTGCGCAAGCTGCTGATATCATCGCTGAAGAGATCGTCGCTGCTTACCCATCTTGTGAGGTGGTCAAGATCCCGCTTGCCGATGGTGGCGAGGGCAGTGTTGAGACGATCATTTCAGTTCTCGGTGGAGATATCGTCCAAACCTCGGTCCTCTCTCCCCATGAGCGAGAGATTGCAGCACACTATGGCATCACACCTGAGGGCACAGCAATACTTGAAGTAGCGCAGAGCAGTGGCATCACTAGGCAATCCAAGCTCAATCCGATGATCTCGAATACCTACGGATTCGGGCAGCTTATCCTCCATGCCTTGGACCAAGGACTACGTGATTTCTTGTTATGCATCGGAGGCAGTGCCTCAACCGATGGTGGTTGCGGAATGGCTGCGGCTCTTGGTGTCAGATTCATCGATGAGAATGGTATCGACTTCGTTCCTTCTGGTGAGTCTTTGGAAAGAATTACTCAGATCGATATGACCGGGATCGACCGAAGAATAGCTGAAAGCACCTTCACTGTTCTCTCCGATGTCACCAATCCCCTCTTCGGATCTGAGGGGGCCGCACTCGTCTTCGGCCCACAAAAGGGTGCTAGCCCCCAGCAGGTGCTTCAGCTTGATAGCGGTCTGCATCATCTCAGCGAGGTCGTGATCAAAGCGATCGGCCAGGACTACTCGCAGGATCTCGGTGCTGGTGCGGCTGGTGGGCTTGGATTTGGTTGTCTGGTGTTTTTGAATGCTCGACTCGAAAGCGGAATCGATTCCATTTTGGATCTACTCAACTTTCATGAGCACCTTGTGGATGCCGACCTCATCATCACCGGTGAGGGAAAGCTTGACGAGCAAAGCTTCTCAGGAAAAGCTCTCTCAGGAATCATGCGAAGCGCCCAGGGTGTTCCCATCGTTGTGATCTGTGGAGTGTGCGATATGGAGCAGGAAACACTTGACGATTACAATCTGGTCGTATTTGAAGCAAGCGAGAACTCATCAATCGCACAGAGCTTTGCAGACCCAGAACAATCATTGCGACAGGCCGCACAAAAAGCAGTTGTTCTAATATAATAAGGTCACTGATAAAAAGCTATTGATCAGGAGGGATTTGCTATGGCATTTGGTCGGCGTTTTATTTTGTTGTTGTTGGTGATAGTTCTGGTTTTTGGAATGGTTTTACCAGCTTCAGCTGTTGATCGCTCCGTGGAGGCTACGGACAGTGCGGACGATACTTTCGCGCCTCAAATCATGGCGTTAGCTGCCGGCGGCACTGTTAACACTACCGTAAGCGATGCGGATATCGTCAAAAGTCTTGTCGGTGCCAATGTGGTGCCTTACAATATCGTCATCAAGGGTGATGCTTCGAACCTACAACGAGGAGTCTTTACCAACGCATTGGATTCGGTCGGCATAGCAAATGGGGTGGTGCTCTCGACCGGTGATGCAAATTCGGTATTCACCTCCCACAATTCAAGTATGAGTTTCAGTGGTCCAGGAGATGCTGATCTGTCAAACCTGATCGGTGGTGCTGCTACCCATGATGCGGTCACGATCGAGTTCGATTTCGTCGCCGACCTTCCACTACTCACATTCCGCTATGTCTTCGCCTCTGCAGAATGGAACCAGCCTGTTACTTTTAATGATGTGTTCGGACTCTTCATCAACGGTGAGAATATGGCTCTGCTCCCCACCGGAAGTGTTGTCAGTGTAGGAACTATCCTCACCGACTCTGGACTACCTTGGCCCGTTTCACCACCGCCACCAAGCAAGGGCTATTTTGTCAACACCGTGGCGGATGAGAATTTCGCCTTTGATGGTCGGTCAGTGGTATTGACGTGTGAAAAGAATGTCACTCCCGGAGAGGTGGTCCATATCAAATTGGGGCTTGCAGATGTTGGCGACAATGTTTATGATTCCGCTTTATTCCTCGAGGGAAATAGTATCGGTGGCCCTCCCATCGATCCCAACCAACCTGACCAGCCTGATGGACCCAATCCGCAACCAGGACCCGGTGCGAATGGTGTTCCTCCCACTGGGGATGCAGTTTCCAGTGTCTACTGGATGGTAGGACTCTTGGTTATGGGCTTTGGCATTCTGGCTTCTGACATCAAAAAGTTCCGTCACTAGAACAAGCTACAACCATAACTAAACCGAACGAGTGGGACCATCTCCCACTCGTTTTCTCTTTTTC
>WQXV01000048.1 GCA_009781565.1 Actinomycetes bacterium | reverse complement strand
CGTGATCGTCAAGCCAGGTACCGCGATACCGGTCGATGGCGAGGTGCTCGAAGGGTTCAGCTCGGTCGATGAATCGATGCTGACCGGTGAGTCGATGCCTCGCGACATCGTGGTGGGCGACAGCATCTATGCTGCCAGTCTCAACTCTCAGGGCAGGCTGGTGGTGCGTGCCGCAAGTGTGGGTAGTGATACCGCGCTTGCCCAGATCGTCAAGCTTGTCGAGGAGGCGCAACAGTCCAAGGCTCCGATCGCGGCACTGGCCGATGTGGTCGCGCGCTACTTCGTACCGATCGTCTTAGGTATCGCGATCATTGCCGCTGTGGCATGGTTGCTGGCAGGTGCGACCTTTGCGTTCGCACTTACGATACTGATCTCAGTACTGGTCATCGCCTGCCCCTGCGCGCTGGGGTTGGCGACACCGACCGCGATCATGGTCGGTACCGGTAAAGGGGCGCAGTACGGCATTCTCGTCAAGGGCGGAGAGGCGCTCGAGGCGGCGGGTACGATCCAGACGGTCGTGCTCGACAAGACCGGTACCATCACCGAAGGACGACCTCAAGTCACCGATATCCTGCTGGTAGAAGGCGCGGAGAGCGTGAAGGGGTATGCCGCGCCTTCAGATAGCGCTGCATTCGCGGACCTGGTCGGGTATGCGGCGGGAATCGAACGTGGCAGTGAGCATCCGGTCGGCTACGCGATCGTCCAATACGCCATAAATAACGACATCCCACTCACATCCATAGACGCATTCCAGTCCATAGCTGGTCACGGTATCGAGGGCACCAGCGGTGAGCATGCGATCCTGGTCGGCAACATCAAGCTCATGCATGATCGTCAGATCGCGCTGCCCGATACGTCCCTTACTGCCGCAACACAACTGGCGCAGGCAGGTAAGACACCGATGTATGTCGCGATCGACGGGCACTTGGCAGGCATCATCGCGGTCGCCGATGTGGTCAAGGCGACCAGCAAGGCTGCGATCGCCAAGCTCAAAGGTATGGGTATCGATGTGGTGATGATCACCGGAGATAGTGAAGCGACCGCCGCAGCGATCGCACACCAGGTCGGTATCGATTCGGTGCTCGCCGAAGTGCTTCCCAACGATAAAGCACACGCGGTCAAGAGTCTTCAGTCGAGTGGACGCAAAGTTGCGATGGTCGGTGACGGTATCAATGACGCGCCAGCCCTGGTACAGGCAGATGTCGGTATCGCCATAGGTTCCGGTACCGATGTTGCGCTTGAAAGTGCCGATATCGTACTGATGCACAACGATCTGACCGACGTCGCCACCGCGATCGAGCTGTCCCGGCGCACGATCCGCAACGTGAAGCAGAACCTGTTCTGGGCGTTCGGATACAATGTCGCCGGCATCCCGATCGCAGCCGGACTCCTCCACCTCTTCGGAGGACCGCTGCTCAACCCCATGTTCGCTGCCGCGGCGATGTCGCTCTCCAGCGTCTCAGTACTCTCGAACGCCCTTCGGCTTAGGAGGTTCACACCCCACTCATGATCGAATTGGACAACCTACTCAACAAACAGATGGGCCAAGGCGAATACCCATCGCATCTCTTCGACTTCTTCAACTGGGGAGCGTTCGCGCTACCCGAGGTGTGGGGGATCTTCCACGGTGTGTGGTCGATCGTCATCATGGCGGTCATCGCCACCATCATCCCGATGTTCATCCTGACCTCCATCGCGATGGGCGAGACCATGTCGAACTCGGCTTACTACGGCGTGTTGGTGATCTCGCAGGTCACGCAAGGTGTCGTACGTCTCTGGGCGGGTATGAATGCCAACCGGCTCTTCTGGAGACAGGCAGCCTCGAACAAGTCCTCACGCTTAGGGTTCATGCGGCGCGCTCAGACGATCAAGCAGTACTTCGCCAAGCAAAAACAGTGGGCTCTGGTCGGGATGATCGTCATGATCATATCGACGGTGATCGGCTCGTGGTGGAACTTCACCTCGATGGGAGAGATGACCAATGCGACCGAGGCAGCCTTCACCTTAGCGCAAGATTTCGCTTGGTTGACGGCATTCTTGCTGGGTGCCTACTATATCGCGCGCCAAGCAGCGATACTGATGGCACCATCGAGGGGATTTAACTATCTGACCAATATGAAAAAGATATCGGTCGATGGAAAGGTCATTGACGAGAATCAAACGATCACCGCTTTGAACGACGTCATCTCGACCGGGGTGTTTACCAACGATACGATCAGTACCGATTCGATATGGGGCAAGACCACCGAGATGACCGATACGAACGGATCATCGGGGGGCGCCGGATCGCACGATCAAGCCGATGACGAGGTCTTTGCCTATCCGCTCGCCAACGGACAGGTCCTACCTGTCCTCGGGTTGGGTACCTATAAGATGGCTGCCGGTGCCGAGACCGTCAAGTCGGTCATGCATGCGCTGGACGCGGGGTATCGCAGCTTCGATACCGCCTCGTTCTATGGCAACGAGAGCTCGATCGGCGAGGCGCTCAAGAGCTACGGTATCCCACGCGATGAGGTGTTCCTCACCAGCAAGGTCTGGAACGATCAACAGGGCTACGTGAACACGATCCGTGCTTTTGAGGACTCGCTTCTGGCACTGGAGACCGATTATCTGGACATGTATCTGGTCCACTGGCCGATCGAGTCGACGCTTCGTTCCACCTGGCGCGCGCTCGAACATCTCTATGCTGCCGGAAGCGTACGCGCCATCGGGGTCTGCAACTTCGGGATCGAGCATCTCGAACACCTCCTGGCGCATGCACACGTCGCTCCGATGGTCGACCAGATCGAGCTTCATCCACGATTCACGCGTCAGGAGCTGGTACTGTACTGTTGGAATCACGATATGTTGATTCAGACATGGGCACCACTGATGAGGGGCAAGGTCGCACAGATCGCTGAGATCGAAGCCATTGCGCAGGCACACGATAGGACGGCGGCTCAGGTGGCGTTGCGCTGGGCGGTGCAGCACAACTTCGCGGTCATCCCCAAATCGATCACGCCGGCGCGTATCGTAGAGAATGCCCAGATCTTTGATTTCGAGTTGACGCCTGCCGAGATGGAACTCATCGATTCACTCGATCGCGATGATCGACTCGGTCCTGATCCGCATCAATTCTCCTGGCATCAAAACGCCTAGGTCATCAACGCTCCTGATAGATCGTGCGGTCTGCGCGAAGTAAAGACGTCTATTCGGTGGTTTCCGGCACGACCGCAGCAGGAGGAGGTCCTCCAAAGGGCGCGCCTCCGGGGTGGAAGCTTGCGACAAGACCGACACGGACAAAGAAGCGCGCATCGGCAAAGTCATACTCGCAGGTCACCAATGTCAGATAACGTGCGGTGGGATCCTCGGTCTGGACTGGTTCGAGCTGATCGGGCGAGATCAGACCTTGGTCGTTGAGCTTATACTCGTTGGTCTGGGTCGGGGTATAGAGAAACGTCTGGGTGTAGTACTGGGCAAACTCCGGTTTGCGATAGCGGGGAAGCTGCCCGAACATCGACCCGTCGAACATGTTGTGCCCATAGATACGCGAATCGATATCGGAAAAATCGGGGCTGTTGATGGTCTCGAGGAAGATGCATCCCCCGTCGGAGGGGTTGAGCTCGAAATCATGGGTGAGATAGAACTCGTTGTTATCGGTATGGGCGACCGGGTAATCGATCCGGGTACCGGGGATATAGATCCAGGCGACGATCTCAGGATTGACCGCGCGCAGTCCATCGAAATCGATGATGCGTTTGCGTGCGGCGTCCAAAACCTCATCATAGTCGTCGAATTCCTCTTCAACGATCGGCTCGGCGAACTCATTGGTCAATGCCGAATACGCCTTATCGGCGCTATAGTATTTCCACCAGATGTTGCCCAGCTGCCAGAGGGCATAGCCCATAAGGGAGAGGCCCAGCAACAGAAGTAGCAAGCTGACCCAGTTGCGCTTTTTCGGAGCGGTCTGACGTTCGATCTCATGAATCTGTGCCTCTTCAGCGCGCTGCGTAGCACGACGCGTCGGCTTTTCTGCCTTATCGACCTTGCTCTTGCGCTGTTTGCGCGAGGGCAGTGGCGGTCTTTCAGTTCGTCTATACTCGATCGTCATGGTCGTATCTCCATAGTAGGGGGCATCGGACGCGTATCAACCAGCATCTCCTCTTCAACATCGTCATAACCGGGCAGGTCGATCTGGGACAGAGGCATCTTGAAATAGCGACCCTTTGCCTCGACGGCGACCGTACCATCCTCAAGAACGATCTCGCCGGTGCCTTCGAACATACGTGAGCGATCGCGCGTCATACGAGCGCGGGCGATTACGGGCTTGCCATAGGGTAGTGGCTTGCGATAGGTGGTCGTCAGCTCGACGGTCACACCCCATCGGTCAGGATCACCGATCATGGCGCTACGACCGATCGTCTCATCCAAGATCGCAGCCGAGACCCCACCGTGTACCCGGCCCGGATAGCTTTGATGCTGCTCGCCAACCTCGAAGATCCCGATCAGGTCCCCTTCCTTGGATTCATAGAACTTCGCGTGAAGAGACAGCGGGTTCTCCTCGCCGCATACGAAACACATGCGGGAAATATCCTGCGGTTTTGTCAACGTGTAATTCATGCGTACTATGCTAGCACGGTCGCAGGGAGTGTCCAGATGTTCGACCAATTCTCCGTACAGAACTACCCGATAGGTATACTAGGAACCGACGACGACGTATTTTTCCGAGGAGGATACGATGGATTTCTTGGTACTGATATTGCTGGGTGTGGCGATCGCGCTTCTGCTCGCTGTGATAGTCCTGCAACTGTGGAGTAGGAACAGATCGGGAGGCGACGCGGTGAGCTCGATGCTCAAACAAGCGACGAACGAGCAGCGCGAAAGCGTCCAGCAACAGATCGCAGCCGGCACCACGCAGCAGTTCGAACGATTCGACCTGATACAGGGCAGTGTGCAGCGTACGCTCAAGGACAGTCGTGACGAGACCAATGCGCAATTGCGCGAGTTCCAAGAGCAGCTCGATACGCGCCTGGTCGATATCCAGAATCGCAATATCGAGAATACCGAGAAGATCAACGCGATCCTCGAGAGTCGCATGAACGCATTGCAGGAAAGCAACGAGAAGCGCCTCGAGCAGATGCAAGGCGTCGTTGATGAGAAGCTCCAGCAAACGCTTGAGAATCGCCTGACCCAGTCCTTCGAGTTGGTGAGCAAGCAGCTTGAAAGTGTACAGCAGGGCCTAGGCGAGATGAAAAATCTGGCTGCTGACACCAAGAGCCTGCGCAATGCGCTGACCAATGTCAAGGAGCGCGGGACCTACGGTGAGGTCCGCCTCGAGATGCTGCTCTCCGATATCTTGGCACCGACTCAATACGAGGTCAACGTCGAGATCGCTGATAACAAGCGCGTCGAATTCGCCGTCAAGCTTCCCGGAAGCGGCGACGAGCCGCTGCTGCTGCCGATCGACTCGAAGTTTCCCATCGAGGACTACAATCGTCTGCTCAACGCCGAGGACAAGGCCACCATCGAAGAATCACGCAAGGCTCTGGCACAAACGGTGCGCCTCAGCGCTAAAGATATCTGTGACAAATATATCGCGCCGCCCAAGACCACCGACTTCGCGCTGCTGTTCCTGCCGACCGAAGGTCTCTATGCCGAGGTCGTCGCCAATGCAGCACTTTTCGAGGAGCTGCGTGACAAGTACAAGGTCACCGTCGTAGGCGCGAGCACGATGTCAGCCTATCTCATGTCGCTGCAGATGGGCTTTAAGACCTTGGCGATCGAGCAGCGATCCCAGGAGGTCTGGGACACCTTGCGCCAGGTCAAGAAGACCTTTGAGGATTTCGAGAAAGTGCTCAATCAAGCGCAAAGACAGCTGCAGACCGCTGATAAGACGATCGACACGTTGGTCGGGCGTCGGACGCGCGCGATCAATCGGGCGCTGCGTGAGGTGCAGGAACTTGACGGAGCAGCTCCGATGCCGATTCTTGAGGAAGCCTTCGATCTCGAGTTCGACGATGGCGAAGCAGCCGAGTAGAATAATTTCTCCGACACCGAAAGCGAATCAGACGAGATCCACGTGTGTAGCACGTTAGCTCGTCTGGTCTGGGAGAAATCCACTTGCGAAGCAAGTTAGTTCGACCAGACGTATGAGGTTCAGGTAAGGAAAATTCGTTCTGCTCGGCTGCATCGCATTGTTACCGTTTAGACCCGAGATGCGCGCAATGCGTTAGCGAGTGCGATGAGTGCGACGCCGACATCGGCAAAGATCGCGAACCAGATCGAGGTGATCCCAAAGATCGCCAGCGCCATGATGGCGAACTTGATGCCCAATGCTAAGACGATGTTCTGCGTGACGATCTGCTTGGTGCGGCGTGCGATCCGGATAGCCGTACTGAGCTTTGAGACGTCATCGTTCATGATGACGATATCAGCTGCCTGGATGGCTGCCTCAGAGCCGATACCGCCCATGGCGATCCCCACATCTCCGCGGGTAAGCATCGGGGCATCATTGATACCGTCTCCGACGACTGCAAGCTTGGCAGGAGGCGTTAGGGTCGCCAGTATCCTTTCGACTTCATCGATCTTTCCCTCAGGGGTCAGCTCGGCATGGACCTCATCGATACCGACACGTGAGGCGACCTGCTCGGCGACGTTCTTCCCATCCCCGGTGAGCATGATGAGCTTTTCAATGCCTTGATGGCGCAGCTCAGTGAGCGCTTCGGTGGTATGGGGGCGGATCTCATCCTCGATGGAGAGATATCCCACGTAATGTCCGTCGCGCGCGACATAGATCGAAGCCTCGTCACAATGAGGCATCCCCGTGATACCGCGCGACGCAAGAAAATCGTGACCACCGATGATGACAGGAGCATTCTCGACCGAAGCCTCGATACCGTGACCAGCAAATTCGCTGACCTGGGAGGGATCAGGAATCGTCATACCTTGCGCTTGTGCAAATGCAAGGATCGAGGCGGCGATAGGGTGCGACGAGTGGCTCTCGGCACTTGCCGCCCAGCGCAGAAGGTCGGTCTGCTCCACATGGGGTGCGGGCTCGACTGCGGTGACGACGAAATTGCCCTCGGTCAGAGTACCGGTCTTATCCA
Source organism: Actinomycetes bacterium (assembly GCA_009781565.1). Classification (GTDB taxonomy): domain Bacteria; phylum Actinomycetota; class Coriobacteriia; order WRKU01; family WRKU01; genus WRDL01. The sequence continues at coordinate 382 of WQXV01000048.1, read as the reverse complement.
GCACCATGGCCTTGGTCTGTGCAAGTGCTTCGAGGTGATTGCCACCCTTGACCAAGATCCCATGCTTCGAAGCTCCACCGATACCACCGAAGAAACTCAGCGGGATCGAGATGACCAGCGCGCAGGGGCACGCGATGACCAGGAATACCAACGCGTTATAGAGCGCATCAGAAAATTCATTGAAGCCCAGAAGAGGCGGGATGATTGCGACCAGCGCGGCGATTGCAAGCACGGTCGGGGTATAGATGCGCGCGAATCGTGTGATGAACTGTTCGGACTGGGCTTTCTTGCCTTGGGCATGCTGCACCAGATCGAGCACACGTGAGGCAGCAGACTGACCGAATGCAGCAGTCGTCTCGATGATCAAGGTGCTCTCGAGGTT
>WQXV01000047.1 GCA_009781565.1 Actinomycetes bacterium | reverse complement strand
GTGGGGATATCGTGGTCAGCGACGGGCCGCTCCAAGAGGTCGAACGAGGCGATATCTTGTGCGTGTGCTCGACCGGAGCCTATGCCCAAAGCCTCTCGAACAACTACAACAAGCAGGTCCGTCCTGGTGTGGTGTGGGTCAAGGATGGTCAGTGGCGTTGGGTCGTCAACCGTGAGACCTATGATGATCTCATGCGTACCGATGCGATCGAGCCTGTCAGGTGACTCTGCGCAACGAGACAAACATCTCTCGTATAATATGAATACACAAAACGAGTACGTCGATCGAGAGGGATCGTGTTGAAAAAGATCAAGGTAGGATTGATAGGACTGGGCACTGTCGGTGGCGGTGTGGTCGAGATCCTGAACAAACACGCAGATGATTTCAAGGCACGTGCCGGCGTCGATATCGAGCTGGTACGTTTTGCTGATAGGAACCCATCGCGATTCGTCGAGCTGGGACTTGATCCAGCCCTGTGTACGACCGATCCGTTTGAGGTGATCGCCGACCCTGCTATCGATATCATCATCGAGCTGATCGGTGGCACGGGCATCGCGCTTGAGGTATGTAAGAAGGCGCTTGAGAGCGGAAAGCACCTGGTGACCGCTAACAAGGCGATTATGGCGACCTCGGGACACGAGCTGCTCAAAATGGCTGAGGAGCGCGGACTCAATGTACGTTTCGAGGCTAGCGTCGGTGGTGGGATACCGATCATCGGACCGCTCAAACGATCGTTGGTCTCCAATGAGATATCGCAGGTCATGGGTATCGTGAATGGGACGACCAACTATATCTTGAGTTCGATGGCCAGCGAAGGCATGAGCTATGATGAGGCACTCGCACAAGCCCAGGCCCTCGGATATGCCGAAGCCGATCCCAGCGCCGATGTCGAGGGGGATGACGCAGCGGCAAAGATCGCGATCCTTGCCTCGATCGCGTTCAACACCCCTCTTTCGATGGATCAAGTCAGCACCGAGGGCATCCGCACCATCGATGCCGCCGATATCAGCTATGCGAAGGACTACGGCTATGCGATCAAGTTGCTCGCCTTGGCCAATCGCACACCAGAAGGTATCGATATGCGCGTGCATCCCACCATGATCGCCAAATCGCATCCGCTGGCCCATGTCAACGGTGTCGACAATGCGATCTATGTGATCGGTGATGCCGTGGGAGAAACGATGTTCTTCGGCCCTGGTGCAGGTTCTGGCGCTGCAGCCAGTGCGATCGTAGCCGACGTGATCGAGGTCGCGCGTGACATCGATAATGGACGCGTCTCGATCCAGTGTAGCTGCGTCGATGATCTTGCGGTGCGTGATATGAACAAGCTGCGTACCCGCTACTACATCCGCATGGTCGTCAAGGACCAGCCGGGGGTACTGGCAAAGACCGCGAGCATCTTTGCGGCCAACCGCGTCTCGATCGAGTCGCTGATACAGCATACCTGCGAGGATGAACGCTTCGCCGAGATCGCCTATGTGACTCACGACGCCTATGAATCCGACATCCAAGCGGCACTCGGTGAGATCCGCTCGCTCGACATCGTCGAGCAGGTCGCCTCGCTGATCCGCGTCCAAGATCTGTAGGTCGCTGATGGCACGTTATGGCTACCTGGTACCGGCGACCTCGGCCAATCTGGGCCCGGGATTCGACTCGTTCGGCATCGCATTGGATCTCTATAACAAATTCGAGGCACAACGGGCTGAGTGCTGGAGAGTCCATGTCGAGGGCGAGGGTAAAGGCTATCTCCACGAGGATGAGCGCAACCAGGTCGCGCGCGCTATGAGAACGACCTTCGAGCATGCAGGTGCAGATCTCTGTGCCGAGGTATGGTGCGAGAACCGCATCCCTACCGGAAACGGTCTGGGCTCTTCAAGCACGGCACGATTGGGTGGTGTGCTCTTAGCACGCGATATCTTGGAGGAAGCCGGATATGAGCGTCTCGATGACCAAACGGTGTTCGAGATCGCGACCAAGCTCGAGGATCATCCCGATAATGTGGCACCAGCGCTCTACGGAGGCTTCACGGTGTGCTGGATCAGTGATGAGAGCCCGCAGTACGCACGCTTCGAACCTGCGAACGGTCTTGCCGCAGTTGTGGTACCGGCGACCGGTGAGATCATGACCCGTGATGCACGAAAGATGCTGCCGGCCGATGTTCCGCACGAGGATGCTGCTTTCAACGTCGCTCATGCCGGTCTGCTCGCCGCTAGCATCATCGCAGGGCATCCCGAGCACTTCGGAGCCGCTTTGCGCGATAAGCTTCACGAGCCGTATCGCTCGGCAGCGATCGAGGATCTCGAAGACATCCACGCCCTCTTGATCGAAGCAGGAGCTGATGGAGTCGCCCTCTCCGGTTCCGGACCAACCGTCATCGGACTGGTGGCTGGAAATGATGATGAGGATGCGTATCGGCGAGCTGTCGAAGTGGCTTCGAGCGCAAGCGCTGCGGTCTCGAAACTCAAGACTCGGCGTGAACCTCTGCCTCTCGCGCTGGTACGCGATGGCGCAAAACAACTGCACGAATAGGCGTGGCTGTGGCACCGTGAGTGGCATGGTGCATATATGAGTACGCAACCGGTGAGAAAGGTAAGACATGAGTGTTGAGAATCTACCCCGAACCATCTGGTGGGAAGATGATACCGTTCGTCTGATCGATCAGACCCGTCTGCCTTTGCAGGGTGATGTATTAGTGTGCAATACCTATCAAGGGCTCATAACCGCGATCAAATCCCTAGCGGTGCGTGGCGCACCAGCGCTTGGTGTGGCAGGAGCCTATGCGATGGCATTGTGGTCACAGGTCGAAGGTCGCTTCATCGAGGATGTCGAAGAGTATAAGACCCGTTTCAGCCAGGTCGCAGAAGAGATCGCGCATGCGCGTCCGACCGCGATCAACCTCTCGTGGGGTGTGGGACAGATCGCCGATCTGATCAAGGACGATCGCCGTATGAGCGCTGAAGAGCTCCATGAGAGCATCGTTGCGCGCGCCAACGAGATGGCCGAGCAAGATGAGGCGGCCAATCGCGCGCTCGGAGCCTTTGGTGCGGAATTGTTCGGTGAAGGCACCAAGTTCTTGACCCACTGTAACACCGGATCGCTTGCGACGGTGTTCTTCGGCACCGCCCTGGGCGTGATCTTTACCGCTTTCGAGCAAGGCAAGGTAGAGCATGTCTGGGTCGATGAGACAAGACCGCTCAATCAGGGTGGTCGCCTGACTGCCTGGGAGCTCTTGCAGGTGGGCATACCCTCGGCGCTGATCACCGACAGCATGGCAGCTGATGTCATGGCAAAAGGCTGGGTCGATGCCGTCATACTGGGTGCGGATCGGATCTGCTCCAACGGCGACGTGGTCAACAAGATCGGTACCTACGGCCTGTCGGTCCTGGCAAAAGAGCATGATATCCCCTTCTATGTCGCCGCTCCCACGACCTCTGTCGATACCTCGCTCGCATGCGGTGCCGATGTTGAGATCGAAGAGAGAGATCCCCGTGAGATCGAAGGAGTCACCGTCACCGGCAAACTCGATCCGAGTGACAGTACCGTCGCGCATGCGTTGGATGCGCTGACTGCGCAAGGTAGCTGCGAGCTGCCTATGTCGAAAGGTCATCACATGACGATCGATCGCAAGGGGGGCGGCTACAGTTTCGACGCATGGTTTCGGACCACGCCACCGCAGGTCATGAGTTTTAACCCGGCATTCGATATGACCCCTGCGAAGAACGTGACAGCCTACATCACAGAGCTCGGGGTCATCCACAACGAGACGGGCGATCCGAGCAAAGCGATCCGCGACTTGATCGAAGGAAAAGAGTAATCTTCGCTCATCTTATCGCACGACTGTTCAAGCGCTAGTTATGTCATCGTTTGCCGTATCGTAATCACCTACTCATCGATCCTTAGCACTGAGTTAGCACCGCTATGCTAAGGTGCGCGCTATGGCATATGAAGTGATCAAAGAAGCACTCCTTGAGCTTTTGGCACCGACCCGTTGTGCAGGCTGCGAACGTCCTGGTTCGGTGCTCTGCGATACGTGCATTGAAGAGCTGGGCACGTATCGAACGACCCATCCATGTCCGCGCTGTGGTGCCCCCTACGGCGAGCTGGTCTGTACCGAATGCCAGACACAGGATCACTCGTTCAGTCGGGTGTGGTGCTTGGGAGAGCTCGACGGACCACTCTCACGTGCCATCGTCATCTACAAAGACGCTTTCGAGATCAGATTAGGTCCGCTGCTCGGGGACCTCCTGGCTCAGCACTGCGCCTTTCAATGCATCGCACACGAGATGCCCATCGAGGTGGTCACCTGGATACCGCCGAGCGTTCGTGCACTGCGGCAACGCGGATACGACCATGCCGGCATTCTTGCCCACTGTGTGGCTCGCAGGCTCGGGCTTGAAGCCACCCAATACCTCAAGAGGCGCGATAGGCGCGATATGCGCAAGCTTACCCGAGAACAGAGACAACAAGAAGCAAGAGATTCATACCAGTACCTTGACGACAAGGTCGATCACACAGACACGAATCTCTTGATCGTCGACGATGTTTTGACCACCGGCGCGACATTGGATGGCGCTGCACAGATGTATCTCGATCGCGGTGCCCAGACCGTTATCGGTGCGGTCCTTGCCCGTGCCTGGTAGAAAAAGCCACGAAGTGTCATGAGTATCATACCCACACGTGATAAAATAGGTACGCTTTTAGCGGGTCTGTGGTTGCGGAGGTAACTCCAAATCCAAGGCAGATGCGGCCGAAAGGATCCACATAAACGTGATGCTCGAAAGAGATCACGCGAGCATGGCGCATCTATGGGGTAAGTCGTACCGTCGCAAGACGAGAGGGTTAGTAGTGAGATGATCTCAAGCGAACGCTCCAGTATGCGAGTGTGGGGTCAAAGACCAGGTCAGCCGCTAAAAGCATATAAGAGAAAACGTACAGAGGGAGACTGAGCATGCCAATTGAGACCGAGAAGATCGACGAAGTCGTCCAAAACGCGACCCAGACCGTCCAAGATGTGGCCCAAAAAGTCGGTCAGGGTTTCCAGGATGCGGTACAAAATGTCACTGAGACCACCGAGGATGCGGTAAGTGTGCCCGACATCTCTGACCAAGGAGAACTGACCCAGCGCGACAAAGGTATGGCGATGCTGGCTTACGTGTTGTTCTTCGTGCCGCTGCTGACCGGAGACGCCACCCGTTCGTCCTTCGTCAAATACCACACCAATCAAGGGACGATCCTGTTCATCGCTGGTGCGATCTACAGCATCATCTTCTCCATCATTCAAAGTGTACTGGGACTGATGGTGGCCGCGTCGTTCTTTTCCAGTCCGTTCCTCGGCCTCTTGCTGACCGGCCTGCTCAGTCTGTTGAGCATACTGGGATTGATCCCGATCGGCTTTGCCATCCTCGGTATCATCAATGCTGCCAACGGAGTGGAAAAGCCTCTGCCCATCATTGGGGATTTCACGGTCATCAAATAAACTGAGACCGCACACAAGATCGTATCAAGAAGGCTCGCGACTGACGAGCCTCCTTAGCAGGTGATGCAAGTGTAAGGCGCAGGTCTTTGCGACCGAAACGTGCTATAGTCAACAGGTAGTATTGGGGCGTAGGTGGGCATAGGGAGAACCACAACGCCATTTGACAATAGGGGGTCCTATTATGAAGAACCGCGTGTTTTGGCTCGCGGTGGTCGTGCTTGCGCTGCTTCTCAGCGCAACGATGCTTGTTGGCTGCGCTTCAGATGACACTGAGGTAGCGGTGGACACCACTACAAGCGATGAGGCTGCCGTCGAGAGACCTGCTTGGGCAGATGAGTTGGTAAAGGGAGATGGAAAGACAGTTCTCATCGGTGCTGATACCAATTATCCGCCTTTTGAGTTTGCTTCCGACGATGGTGACGGCTTCCAAGGCTTCGATGTCGATCTTATGAATGCCATCGGTGACAAACTGGGCGTTACGTTCGAGTTCAAGACCTTTGATTTCGAGGCTATCATTGCTGGTCTTGCTGGCGGAACAGAGTTCGACATGATCACCTCTGCTCTTACCATCAAGCCAGAGCGTGCTGAGTCAGTTCTCTTCGGACTACCGTATTACCAGGATTCATTAGCGCTGTGCGTTCCCACTGATTCGGAGATCACCAGTGTTGCTGATATCAAGGATGGAGCCCGTGTAGCCGTTCAGGGTGGATCATCGGCTCATACGTGGGGTGAAGCGAACCTTCCAGCAGGAGTCAAGTATGTCTTGAATCCTGATACGACCGCACTCTTCCAATCCATGCTGGCGGGAGACGCAGATGTCCTCATCCAAGATCTCTCTTCCTCGACCGAATTCGTCAAGGATGCAGCGTTCAGTGCGAAGATCGTGGAGACCATCGAGTCCGACCAATTCTTTGGCATGGCTTTCCAGAAGAATGCCCTAGGAGAAGCCATGAAAGCAGATCTCGATCAGGCGCTCAAAGATCTCGCAGCCGATGGAACCTACGCTGAGATCTACAAGAGATGGTTCGGTGTAGAGCCAATATTCCTACCAGGCGACATAAGTGTTGAGGAAGCGCTGGATGCCTTTACCTTGTAGGCCGACAGGAAGTATGCGTTGCAAGTAGAGTGATCATTATGGGGTGCGTCCAAACCTGCAGTCTTGGACGCACTCTTTTTCTGCTGAAGGAAAGCGGTAGCTGACATGGACGGACTGTTGACCCAGTTTCTCACTCGATGGGAAGCTAATCCTATAACACACATCTTTTTTTCACCACAGATCGCGTGGGAGTCATTACCTTTTGTCGCAAAAGGGTTTCCCGTCACCATAATTCTGGGGGTCCTGAGCTTCCTGCTCGCGATTCCCATGGGCCTTGCGCTTGCCTTTATGAAGATGAGCAGGGTCAAACTTGCTAACTGGCTGGCCACCGCATATATCGATGTGGTGCGCGGAACGCCCATGATCCTCTTCATTTTGGTGATATATATGAGTTTGCCTTTGATTCCGGCTTATCAGATGCTTATCGCCCCCTTTAAAAGCTTCGAGTTCTTAGGCATCAGTTTTTCGAGTTGGTTGCGCTCGTTCATTATTCTGTCATGCAATTCTGCGGCCTATTTTGCAGAGATTCTGCGCGCAGGTATTCAGTCCATCCCGAAAGGGCAGATGGAAGCCGCACGATCGCTGGGCATGAAAACAAGACTTGCGATGGCGTACGTTATTTTGCCCCAGACGATCCGTCGCATTTTGCCGACCTCTATGAGTGAGTTCATTTTGATTCTGAAGGATACCGCATTGTTATCCACAGTTTCGATCTATGAGGTAATGTTGCGCGCGAAACTCCTCTCATCTAAGAACATGAACTCGACACCCCTGGTATTAGCAGCGTTGTTCTATTTGGCGGTTACCATTCCAACGGGAAGATTTGTCGCACGCCTTGAGAACAAACTCGCAGAACAAGACAGCGGAAGTGTCGGCGGTACCCTTACGAAAGGAAAACGACCACCACGCCTCGATGTTGATTCCGATCAGGTAATACCTCATGAGGAGAATGTCTTGGTGGGAGTCGTCTAAGAAAAACACTCACGCCAAAAGATGTTGGCTGCGACTAATATGTATCTGCATTTATTGGATAAACATATGCTAAGATGCCAACCATAGTGTATATTTGCACCGATTTCATTGCAAGT
>WQXV01000046.1 GCA_009781565.1 Actinomycetes bacterium | reverse complement strand
GTGCCTCTTTATCTGCCGCAAAACGGCGCTTGAGCTTGTCGAGCGCTGGTTGCAGCTTCAAGAAACGGATGGCGTTGTTGTGCGCCAGCACGTTGACAGGAAACAGCACTACGCGGGTGACCACCGTGAACAAAACGATCGCCCATCCAAAACTGTGGGTCAACGCGTATGCTGCATAGATGACGTAACCTAATGGCACGCCGATGATGGTATTGATAGCTCCCAAAAGGTCAGGTATTACTGCTCGTCATCGAGCATATCGATGACTTCGTCTTCATAATCACTGGCTATGATCGGGTTCTCAAGTGGTTTCTTCACAGCCTTGTCCTTCGAGAAGAGCTTCGCGATATTCTTTCTCATAAGAAACGCAAGCGCTCCTCCTGCCGCAACCAGGGCGATGAGCACCTGAATGAGCATGCCGCCAAATCCTGGGTCTAGATACATACAAACTCCTTTTATCGTGAATGAACGCCCTCTATTATCGACTGAATCCATTCATGAGCAGATGGGTTGTTTCCACAACGTAAAGCAGATTTTAACATTTTAGGAGTGGTCAGCTGCTTTTTATCGCCATCTATGCAGATAAACCATCAGTTCGAGCAGTGGTTATTCGACGGGATCACCTGCGTGATTGGATCTCTTGAATAAGCTCGCGCGCCTCACTGAAACCTGGATCGGAAGATGCACTAAACTCAAGCTGTTCGAGCGCCTCATCGGTCCGACCGGCATCCACCAACAACTGCGCATAGGCAAAGCGCAGCGCTAGTCCTTCAGGATAGGAGTTGATCGCCTCCTGCGCGATCCCGATTGCTTGATCGATCGCGGCGGGATCGAACTGGCTGAACGCACGATATGCCCACAGAACCACCAACTGCACATCGTATTCGTTGGGGAAGTCGGCAGCAAGATCGTCGACCACCCTTCTGGCCTCATCAACCTCTACGATACCTTGAGAGGCGGCTTCGATCGTATACTCCGCCTTGCGGATCGCGTACTGGTCGTTACGAGGACTGAGCCGCGCACTGGTCGATACATAGGTAAGCGCCTGCTCGATATTGCCGATCTGCTCCTCCATCTGGGCTTTTACGTAATAGTGATCTGCCCACAGCAACACCGAGGCATACGTCGAGAACAGGATTGCAACAAGGACCAGAGCAGCGCATACCGCATAGGCTTTCTGCCGCGTAAGTGGCTCGATCGAACGCACCTGAGCCAGTGGCGCGAGAATGATACCGAATGCGATCCACAACAGGAATGTGCACCCAGGTACCGAAATACCGAAGAAGAGATGGACGCAGTAGGTGATCGCGGCGACCAGGACCCCGGCATAGAGCATCCGGAAGGTGATATGGGCTTCGCGTTGGGCTTTTGCCTGCTTCTTCTTTGCCTTCTTGTGCTCCTCCTCGTCGAATTCGAGGTTCTTCCAGCAGTAGCGGATGCCTAAGCCCAGGAAGAGAAATTGCAGCACATAGAGCAGGATAGCGCCGACCAAACCGATGCCAGCAGCCACTTGTAGCGGATAGTTGTGCGCGTTATCCGCCACGCTACGATATCCCGCGTCGTGATTGTACTCGGGGGGTTGGAACAGACGAAAGACCATGCGGAAGGTATCCGGTCCCCACCCCAGCAACGGACGCTCCATGATGGCACGCCAGGCAGCACCCCAGATCTGAAATCGGGTCGCGGCACTCCCCGAGGAAAAATCAGTGATCGAGGACACGCGTGAGGCAAAGTTCATCACATTGGATGGTGAGGCCAGCGAGCGTATGACAAAAATACTGGCTGCCAGCAAGGTCGAGCCCGAAAAAATATAGTCAAGCGAGTCCAACTTCGGACGTAGATGAAGGATGAGCAGCGTGAAGATCACAGCTCCGACCAGGCTTGCGACCCACACCGATCGTGAAAAGGCGGTGACTGCGACCACGATGTTGAGCAGCGTGGCAACCCAGTAGAAGCATTTAGCCGGTACGCTGCGTTCGCTGAGCGCGAGACCCAGGTTGAAAAAGATCCCGAAGGCGAGAAATCCTGCCAGCAGATTGGGGTTGCCATAGGTCGAAAACGAACGGTTGGGTTCGAACATGATTGTACCCCATGAAAAAAGCTCCCACCCAAGCGCTTGCATCAGACCGTAGAGCGCCACCAAGATCGAGGAGATCGAAAGTGCCTGCATCAGTTGTTTGACGCGATGAGCGCTGGTCGCATATTGCATGGTGACCCACATCAAGAACCCATAGAGAATGAACGACCAGGAACCGTCGTAGCGACGATACTTTCCCAAGAATGACTGAACCGTCTCGATCGAAGTCAGCGTTGAAGCGATAAATATCAAGGCGAGGACCCCATAGAGTGCAAGGACCGCTTTTTGATAACGGATCTTTCCCCCATTGAGCGCAAGGTCAGATCCCCATGCAGCCAAGAGGATCATCACACCGACGCGAAGCAGCCATACTTTGGGGGTATCGAACAGATCAGCAGTAAACGGCGCACCCGATGACGAGGGGATCGCAAAGGTCAATGGTACCAGAAATATCAGGATCAGCAGAGTCGCCCACGCGATCTTTCCTTCGAAGGTGAACTCGTCATCGAAGAGCCATCTATCCATGCAGCTCACACGCTTCCTTATAGACTTCCGTCACCCGATCGACCATGGTCGGGATGCTGAACTGGGACAGCGCACGCTCTTTGGCTTGTGCGCCTAGGATCGCGGCATGCTCGGGATCGTTGATGATCTTGTTGATACCTTCGGCTAGAGCAACGGGATCACCTACCGCAACGCTGTAGCCGGTGACCCCGTCGAGATTCGCGTAGGGCACGCCGCTTTCCAGCAACGTCGATACCACCGGCGTTCCGGCAGCATGTGCTTCTATCTGGACGAGCCCGAACGCTTCGGAGGGCTCGACACTGGGTAGCGCGAACACGTCGGCGGCGTGATACCAGGCTGCGAGATCCTCATCGCTTGCGCGCCCTAGCATATGGAGTCGATCGGAGACACCAAGCGCCTCAGCGCGTTCGATCATTGCCTCTTTGAGAGGTCCCGATCCAATCACGACATATTCAGCATCGACCAGTGGCATCGAGTCGATCAGGACCTCGACGCCCTTGTAGTAGACCAAGCGACCGGCAAAGAGCACGATCGGACGAGCCGTGGGCAGCGCAGCTTTGAGCTGCTCTGCGCGTGCGATCGCCTCAGCATTATCAGCGATGTGATCGAGCTTGAGCCCGAAGTCGACCTGCCGACACTTCTCCTCCAGGGGATGGAGGAACGGCGAGTATTCTATGAGCTGGGGCGAGGAAGCCATGATCAGCTCGGCTTTATCAAGGAATCGTTTCAGGAACGGACGATATAGTTCAAGAGCGGCTTTTTGCCGCACGATATCGGTGTGATAGGTCACCACATAGGGGATCTTGTGAGACCGATGTGCGAACAGCCAGCCGAACTCTCCCCAAGGATACGGGAAATGAAAGTGCATCACATCGCAGCGTTGGCTCTCACAGCGCAACACATCGCGGTAGTGATGCGCGATCGGTGTCGCTGCCTTCTCAAGGAGACGCGGTAGACGGATGACCTCCACCCCACCTATAACCTCTTGGGCGTAGCGTCGTTCGTTGTTCGAGCAGATCACACGCACCTGGTGCCCCGCCTCGACCAACGCTTCGGACAGATCACGCACGTGTGATTCGATCCCTCCGACCACCGGTGGATAGTACTTGGTCGCCATCGTTATTCTCATGAAACACTCTCTCCTTGCACGAAAGCACTACCGGCATCCAGATAGGCGGTCATCTGCTCGGGCGTGTTCGCCTCGGCATATATGCGGATCAATGGCTCGGTACCACTTCCACGCAACAGGAGCCACTCGTCATCGTCGAAGTGGAGTTTGAGCCCGTCGAGGCGCTCGATCTCGCGGACTGGTCTGCCCGCCATCTGTGTGGGGCTGGAATGGACCAGATCGGTGCGAAATCGCTGGGCGGTCTCCTCATCCAAAGTCAGGTCGCGACGCAGATAGTACATCGTACCGACTCGATCGAGCAGGTCGTTGACCAACTGGCCGAGCGTCTTACCGCGCACACGCATCATCTGCAGGAGGAGCAGTGCCATCAGCAGCCCGTCGCGCTCACGCACGTGTTGGGCGATACCGATACCGCCACTTTCCTCTCCCCCGATCAAAACGTCGCCTTTGAGCATCTCCTCATAGACCCACTTGAATCCGATGGGACGCACCTCGACCTCTTTGCCCAACTGGGCTCCCAAACGATCGATCGTATTGGAGAGCGCTAACGTCTTGATGATGCGCCCGTCACGTCCTAGGTCTTCGACGAGGTGCTGGGCGAGCAATGCCAAGATGCGATGCGGACTGACGAAGTTGCCGTTCTCATCGATCGCACCGATGCGATCGCCGTCCCCGTCGACCAGGAATGCCGCTGATGCACCGTGCTCGATGACCGCCTCTGCGGCCTGGTCGGTCCACGGAGGGATCGGCTCGGGATGCAGACCACCGAATCCGGGATTGCGCTCGGCATGGATCTCGACTACCTCGACTTCTTGCTCGCGCATCAGTTCAGCCAGAAGCTCTTGTCCCGCACCGAACATCGGATCGATCACGATCTTGATCGGTGTCGCTTCGACCGGCTCCGGAGGTGCGAACTCTCTCATCGATGCGCGCACATGGTCGAGATACTGGTCGACAAGGTCGACCATCTGCGGAGGACGAGAGCCGGGCGAAGACGGAGGAAGACTCTGCAGCGCACAATCGCATTCTGCGGTCAGCTTGTCGAGGTCTGTGCGCGAAGCCCCTGACGGAGTCTTTGCGCGACTCTCGTCCTGAGCGGCCTCGAGCACGTGCTCGATCCGGTCGGTGAAGGTCGAGGGGCTCGCGCCTCCGTCGGCCATGCGCACCTTGATGCCCAACCAGGCGGATGGATTGTGCGATGCGGTCAGCATCACGCCGCCGATGGCTTGCTCATCGAGCGCGATACAGCAACACAGTCCTGGTGTGGGGATCGGCCGGTCGCTCAAGCGCACCTCAAACCCACGCTGAGCCAGTACCTCGGCGACTGCAGCCGCAAACGCATCGGCCTCAAAGCGCATGTCATAGCCGACCAACAGATGGACATCGTCCAGATCGGTGGGGGCATCTTGGGCGAACACCTCGGCAATAGCGGTGGCAGCCTCATGCACACTCTCGTAGGTGAAATCCTGCCCGATGACGGCGCGCCATCCATCGGTCCCAAAATGTATATCGCTCATAGCCCCAATCCTTGATCAGTCTTGTCTGACGAGCTGCTCGAACAGATCGAGGTAGCTCTGGATCATCTGCTGCTCGGTGAAGTATTCACGCACGCGCTCAGCGCCTGCCTCGCCCATCGCTTTCATGCGGTCGGGATCGGCGAGCAGTTCGGAGATGGTGCGTGCCAACAGCTCAGGATCATCGGGTTCGATAAGGATCCCTGTCACCCCATCGACGACGACCTCGGCGATCGAGGGCAGATTCGACGCGATGACCGGTTTGCCCAGTGCCATCGCTTCGAGCGCGACGACCGCTGCAGCTTCAGCCCGGGAGGGCATCACCGTGATATCGCACGCCTTATACCACGGCGCGATCAGTGGAGCGTACCCGATGAGTCGGATGCGCCCTGAGAGCGCCTGTGAGTGCACGAAGTCGGAGATGATCGATTTCTCCGGACCACTTCCCGCGATACAGAAGTTGGGCCGGGTATAGGTCGGTGAGTCGGGGTTGCGCTGCAGAATCATGACCGCTGCGTCGACCAACACGTCGATTCCCTTGCTCTCATCCATGTTACGCGCCGCACAAAATACCATCGGGCGGTTCTTCAAATCACGCGACGGCATCTTACCAGCACCGTCCCCATAGTATTCGACCGCTGCCGACGCAAAGGCCTCGGCATCGATCCCGTTGGGAATGACGGTGATCTTATCGGCGTCGACTCCTGCTTCGATCAGCTCGTCAGCGACCGCCTGCGAGATCGCGACGTAGGCATCCGACGTATCACGTAAGACGATGTCGACAAGTCCTTTGACCGAGGATTCGATCATCGAGTCGGGAATACGCGCTGCGGTGTTGACGACCTTGGTGCCATCGGGAGCAGCCTGGCGTACCAGACGGTTGGTGAAATAGCCGGTACCGCTGATGATGTTGGCATCGATCTCTTCAGCTGCCTCGCGGATCGCGCTGATGATCTGAGGCGCGCGAAAACGTGACATCGAGATCGCGGTCACCTCGGCACCAGCCTCGATCGCCGCATGGGCAAACCCACTGCCGGCTGCTGCGACCACGGCGACCCGTGCACCTGCGTCCAGAAGCCCGCGTACCAACGGGAGCGCGCGCAGCCCGTAGCGTCCGATACTGGGACCGCTGAAATTGTTGACGATGACGACTCTTAGATTTGAATAGTCTTTCGGTTCCATACCTGTTCCTCTACATTATGACGAGCGTGTCGCTCGCATGACCGGCATAGACGTTGCGGGTATCGAAGATCAGCGAGGCGTTATCGCGCACCATGTCGTAGTCCACCCCGCTGTGTCCGGTCAGCACCAACACGCAGTCGGCAGCTCGGACCTCCTCTATGCTGAGCGGGACGCTGTGCACCTCTTTGCCTGATTGTATGTAGTGCGCGACATAGGGGTCGTGATAGCGGACCTCGGCACCTTTCTCATGCAACAGGTCGATGACCTTGAGCGCCGGGCTCTCCCGCATGTCGTTGACATCGCTCTTATAAGCCACACCTAACACCAGGATGCGCGCACCGTTGAGCGCCTTTTTCTGGGAGTTGAGCACTTCGAGCAAGCGCCTTGCCACATAATAGGGCATGTCCTCGTTGATCAGACCGGCAAGCTCGATGAACTGGGTATGAAAATCGTACTCACGGGCCTTCCAGCTCAGATAGAACGGATCGATCGGGATGCAGTGTCCGCCTAGACCGGGGCCTGGGTAGAAGCCCATGAACCCGAACGGCTTGGTCTTGGATGCATCGACGACCTCCCACATATTGATATCCATACGCTCACACAGCTGGGCCAGCTCGTTGACCAACGCGATATTGACGCACCGGTAGATGTTCTCGAGTAGCTTGGAGAGCTCGGCGGCTTTGGTCGATGAGACCGGAACGACCGTGTCGATGAAACGTCCGTAGAAATCAGTAGCCAGCTCGGTGCACCTTGGAGTGCATCCACCCACCACTTTGGGGGTGTTCTTGGTCTGGAACTGGGTATTTCCCGGATCGACGCGCTCGGGTGAGAACGCCAGATAGATGTCTTTGCCGACGGTGAATCCCTGCTCCTCGAGCAGCGGCTTGATGACCTCGTCGGTCGTACCGGGATAGGTGGTCGACTCGAGCGTGATCAGCGTCTCATCGGTCAGATGAGGTGCGATGGCCTTGGTCGCATCCACCATGTAGGAGATATCAGGCTCTTTCATCTCGTTGAGCGGTGTGGGCACACAGATCGCGATGCAGTCGCACTCTTTCGCCAGGCTGAACTCGGTGGTGGCTTTGAGCAGCCCCGCCTTGACCAGCGGAGCCAGCTCCTCATCTGGTACGTCGCCGATATAGCTTTGACCTGCGTTTATCTGCGCAGTGCGCTCGTCGCTTACCTCGAAACAGATGACTTTGTTACCGACATTTGCCATCTCGACGGCAAAAGGGAGACCGACATAACCCAGACCGACAACACCG
>WQXV01000045.1 GCA_009781565.1 Actinomycetes bacterium | reverse complement strand
TGCTTTTCGTTCGGCGTCCTTCTCGCTCGTCTTGATCATCTCTTCGACGACCGGCTTGACGACCATCTTCTTACGCTTAAATATCAAGAAGTAGACCAGGGCAGCACTCAGAAGGAAGATCAGCGCGCCGATCACCGAGAGCGAGTAGTTGTCGTAGTCCACGGTCCCGCGCGCGGCAGCGGCAGCGACCGTAGGCAGTCCTACCATGACCGTAGTTGCCAAAGCAGCGATGGCGCCTGCCCTCTTGTGTGTTGTGCTCATGACGATCCTTTCTCGACGCATTGCATAGTGCAAGCAGCTCCTCAAGTGAAGTGCTTGGGGTTCTAGCCTCTCTAAAACGATAGCACACCCACCGCTTTGAGTACACGAGTACGTTTCGAGTTGATACCGATTGTTTGCTGTTAGAGCAGAGCGCGGACCTGCGTACCCGCTTCAGTAAGACCGGCCGAATCGACCTCGATCTGCTCACAGACCGCCGCAAGATCGGCGGGCAGCGCATCAAAAAACTCCATACGATCTCCCGTGGTCGGATGGGTGAAGCTCAGATAGTAGCTATGAAGAAACTGGCGCTTGAGGTCGCGATTGGCCCGATCGTTGCCCCGTCCATAGACCTGATCGCCGACAACTGGGTGATGGATGTAGTCCATGTGCACCCTGATCTGGTGGGTGCGTCCGGTGAAGAGCTTGCAGGCGACCAGGGTATAACCGTTGTCGAAGCGTCCCGCATCGAAGCGTTCCAGTACCTGGAAGGTGGTGATCGCCCCCCGTGAGCTTTTCGTGTCGGTCACGCGCATTAGCAAGCGGTCGCGATGATCGCGTCCGATCGGTGCATCGATCGTGCCACTGTCCGGAGCGATCCAGCCGTGTACCAGACACAGATAGCGACGATCGGTCTCGCGCAGCCGTATCTGGTTCTGCAACTTGACCTGTGCCTCGTCGGTCTTGGCGACCAGCATCAATCCGCTCGTGTCCTTGTCCAGGCGATGAACGATACCTAAGCGGTCCTCGCCCTGCTTGGTCCCCCACTCCTTTTGATGGGCCAGCAGCGCGTTGACCAGTGTTCCTGACCAGTGGCCCTGCGCCGGATGGACGACTAGTCCCGCCTGCTTGGAGAGCACGATCAGCTCGTCATCCTCATAGCGGATATCGAGCGGAATGTCTTGGGCGATCAGCTCGGATGAGGGTGAAGGTGGGATATCAACGGTCACCTCATCGCCTGATTTGACCATATAGCGTTTGGGATAGCTACGTCCGTTTACCAGTACATCATCGCCTTCGATGAGCTTTGCGGCGGCGCTGCGTGAGACGACCCCGTCGCAGGTGGCCACGAACGCATCCAGGCGCATACCGACGAACTCATCGTCGACGATATAGGTGTTATGTTTCGGTGGTGCGCTCAAGAAACGACCCGCTTGAAAAGATCAACCAATATACCACCATCACGCATCCGATATTGACCATCGCGTCAGCCACATTAAAGACCGGGTAGCGCACGAAAGCCAGCTCGAAGATGTCTATGACGTAGCCGAAGAAGAGCCGGTCGATCAGATTGCCGATCGCTCCGGCACACAGAAGACCCAAGCCACTGGCAAGCAGCAGCGGCAGCGGTCGGATCCGATACAGTGCGATCGCGCTCGCGATGCAGACCAGGATCGTGACCAGTATCGGCAGCCAGATGACCCCTTCGAACAAGCCGAAACCCACCCCGCGGTTGCGCACGTAGGTCAGATTGAGAACGTGAGGGATCAACTCAATGCGCTGTCCCAGCTCCATTCCGGCTAGCTCGGCCCATTTCACGGCACGGTCAAGAGCAATACCACTGATCAGGATCGTCCAGAACAGACTACGGGAGTGACTCACGAGGAACTAAGCCTCGTTTGATACGGAGGCAGGCAGGGCGCTGAGCACCTCGGCGCAACGCGGGCAGATATCGGGATACGCGTCGTCAGTACCCAGCGTGCGATAGTTCCAACAGCGCGGACACTTCTCAAGAGAAGACTTGGTGACGGTGACCGAGGTCTCCTCTATGTCTTCAACCGGTTCAATGAGTACATCGGAAACGATGAAGAACTCACGCAACGCCTCGATGCCACGCTGCTCAAGGATCGCGGATCTCTCTGGATCGAGGCGGATCTCCAGATCGGCTTCTTGACTCTTTCCCACGATCTTGGCGTCGCGCGCATCCTCAAGTGCCTTGGTGACAGCCTCACGTACCTCACGCACGACCGCGTAGTCATCGCGCAGCTTCTCGACATCGAGCATGCTCAGATCGAGCGTGGGCCAGTCGGTCAGATGGATAGAGGCGGCATCTTTGAGCGTTGCTGGAGTGAACTCCCAGATCTCCTCACAGGTAAAAGCGAGCACCGGCGCGAGCAGACGCAGCAGCGTCTGATGCAACACATTGAGTACCGTCTGCGCGCTGCGACGTGACTTCGAATCGACCGCGTCTGAATAGAGCCGGTCTTTGACCAGATCAAGATAGACATTGGAGAGGTTACCAACGAAATCGCCGATCTCGCGCTGAGCCATATAGAAGCGCCAGGCATCGTTATAGGCGGTGACCCGCTCGATCAGATCGCCGAGGCGGACGAGTTCTGCCTGGTCCATCTCAGGTAGCTCATCGAAGGCGATCGCTTCATCGGGGGTGAAATCGTCAAGGTTGGAGAGCAGGAAACGGAATGTGTTGCGGATCTTGCGATACGCCTCAGAGATGCGGTCCAGTATCTCATCACTGATCGCCACGCTTTGGCCAAAATCAGATGAGGCGACCCACAGGCGCACGATATCGGCACCGAGCTTGTCGACGATATCGATCGGGTTGATCACGTTACCGATCGATTTGGACATCTTGCGGCCTTCTCCATCGACGGTGAACTCATGGGTGAGCAGGTTCTCGAACGGTGAGCGACCATAGGCTCCGATGCTGGTCAGATAACTGCTCTGGAACCATCCGCGGTGCTGGTCGTTGCCCTCAAGATACATCTGCGCGGGATAGCGCAGCTCCTCTCGAGCTTTGAGCACGCTGGTATGCGAGACACCACTCTCCCACCAGACATCGAGGATGTCGGTCTCGGGGACCAGATCGCCACACCCACATGAGCAGACGATATCTTTGGGAAGATAGTCGGCCGGTGCCTCGGTAAACCAGGCATCAGCGCCCTTTTCGGAGAAAAGCTTGATGATGGCGTCGAAGGTCTCCTCGTTGGCGACCACCTCGCCACACGCCGCGCAGCGGTGCACCGGAATCGGCACGCCCCAACTGCGCTGGCGAGAGATGCACCAATCGGGACGATCGGCGATCATCGCGCTCATGCGCTTGGAGCTTATCGCGGGGATCCAGGTGAAGGTACCCAGATTATCGAGGGCGGTCTGGCGCAGTCCGGTCTTTTCCATGCTGACGAACCACTGCTCGGTCGCCCGAAAGATGACCGGCTCCTTACAGCGCCAACAGTGCGGATAGCTGTGTTCGAGCTTGCGCTCACCGATCAAGGTGCCCTGCTCGCGCAGCCAATCTAAAATCAGGTGGTCATCGCGCATCACCATGTTGCCCTCGAACGGTCCGCCACCGGCATCGAAAGTCCCATCATCGAGCACAGGCATCGCGATGGGAATGCCATGCTTGATGGCCAACTGATTATCCTCGGCACCATGGCCGCCGGCTCCATGTACGACACCGGTACCGGTGCTCATATCGACGAAGGGGTCGGTGACGATGCGACAGGTCTTGTCATGATGGATCGGTTGGACGTAGGTCAGATCGGCCAGCTGCTCACCGGTGTAGGTCCCCTCAAGCACTTGATAGGAATCCTCATCCCAGCCCAGATCTGCGGCGACATGGTCGAGCAGTTCCGAAGCCAGTATCAGTACATCGCCGTCTTTTCGCACGGCCGCATAGGCGGCCTCACCGTTGAGCACCACGAATCCATTGGCTGGCAAAGTCCACGGCGTCGTCGTCCATATGAGCACCGAGGTCGGATCGGCACCGGCTTGCTCGTGCCAAGGCGATTCATCGGCCAAACGGTAGGCGACATAGATCGAAGGTGACGGTTCATCCGCATATTCGATCTCGGCTTCGGCAAGCGCGGTCGAGCAGCGCGTGCACCAGTGTATCGCCTTGCGCCCGCGATAGATCGAGCCGTCCAGATACATGCGCTTGAACACTTCGACGTTACCGGCCTCATACTGGGGAGTGAAGGTCAGATAGGGGTCATCCCAATCGCCGAGCACACCCAGACGCTTGAACTCCTCACGCTGGATATCGATCCACTTGATCGCGTAGTAGCGACACTTGGTACGCAGATCGGCTGTCGATATCTCGGCCATGCGCTCCGGTCCCAGGTTCTTTTCGACCTTGTGCTCGATCGGTTGACCATGACAGTCCCAACCGGGCACATAGGGGCTGTAGTAGCCGCGCATGGTCTTATACTTGTTGATCAGATCCTTGAGTATCTTGTTATAGGCCGTGCCCATATGGATATGCCCATTGGCATAGGGCGGTCCATCGTGCAGGATGAAGGGCTCGGCGCCCTCACGTCGCGCGACCGCTTTCTCGTAGATCTTCTGTTCGTCCCACATCGTACGCCACTGCGGCTCGCGCTGGGCAAGATTGGCCCGCATCGGAAAATCCGTGCGGGGAAGGTTCATCGTATCTTTGTAGTTGTTAGCCACTATGGTCTAGTCGATCTCCTCGATCTCGTCTTCATCGAACTCGACCTGATCGATAAAGGAGGTCGATTCAAGGATACCGGGATCGAAAGGTGCCGGTTCGACTATCTTGGGCTCGCTGACCGTGGTCTCGACCACGACCGCGTCGGTGACCGGCTCGAAATCAGTCGGCTCTGCGATCTCGACCACATCTGCCACCGCGGCTACGGGGCGCTCGATGACCGGCTCCGGCGTGGTGATCACCTGATCGATCGGAGCGATATAGAGCTCATCGGCATCCATGTTGATCTCCATGGTGATCTCGCGGATATCAGCAAGGGACTGCTCCAGCATCGCGCGATATCGGTCGCGGAAATCGACCTCGGCTGATTTGAGGACCTTGGCCATCTCCATGATCTCGCGCTTCTTGGTCGCAGCCTCACCGACGATCTCTGAGGCACGGCCTTCTGCGGCAGACAGGATCTTGTCGGCCTGTGCGTGTGCTTTGGAGACCAGCTCGTCGGCGGTGTTTTGAGCAAGCAGCAAGACATCACCGATCTCAGAGGCGCTGACACGCGATACGGAGACTTCGCGAACTTCGGTCACCTCGGCCACCTCGACGACCGGTGCGGGCACCGCACCCATCGATGCAGAGGCACGACGCTCCTGCTCGAGGTGCTCTTTGAGCGCATTGTTCTCACGCGTTAGACGATCGACCTCAGCCGCACAAAGATCGAGGAAGTCATCGACTTCACTCTCTTTGTAGCCCCGCATTGCGTGGGAAAATTCCTTCTCGTGAATGTCTCGTGCGGTAATGGCCATGATCTCTCCTTAGTCGTGTCGTTCGTGGTTATGTATGGTACTACAATTCATCAAATCATGCGCCGTCACGCAGCTGCGCCGCGCGCTCGATCGCTGCCTTGACCGCATCGTCGAACATCGCGGTCATACCCCGCTCTTCTAGGACAGCGACGGCTTGTTCGGTCGTGCCTCCCGGGCTCTGTACAGCACGGGCCAGCTCGACCGGGTCCTCTCCGGTCATATCGAGCATATCGGCTGTTCCCATCATGGTGACCAGCGCAAGGTCGCGGGCGAGATTGGCCGGCAGACCGGCGTTGGCACCTGCTTTTTCCATCGCGTCGATGATGAGCGCAAAATACGCGGGACCAGAACCACTGATCGCCGCACAGATATCGATGTCGCTTTCCTTGATGAAGGACACGTCGCCCAGTTCGAAGAGCGCCTCGGCGACCTCGTCGATCTGGCGGTCACTTGCCTGATCTGAGGCAGCGAGCAGGATCATCCCCTCACCGACCATGACCGGCAGGTTGGGCATGATGCGGATCACGGTCGCCAGTGGCAGTGATTCTTGTAGAGAGGTGATCGAGATGCCGACCGCGACCGAGATGACGACCGCCTGGGCACCGATGCGATTGATATCATCGAGTACCGATCCCATGATCTGGGGCTTGACCGCCAGTACGATCCAGTCCTCAGGCCCATACATCTGGTCTTCGATGTGATCGAGATGAGAGAAGGTGATGATGGCAGGATAGCGCGTTTCAAGCTCAGCGCGACGTTGGCTATCCGGCTCGCATACCGAGATATGCCCCGGCTCGAACAGACTGAGGAAGCCATCGAGGATGGCAGCGCCCATCTTGCCTCCCCCAACGATCAGGACCCGTTTGCCGGGCAGGACCGCGTCCATGGAATTCTGATCGATGTGAGACATATCCCACAGATCCATATCACTCATACCTGCTCCTTTTTATCGACTGCGCGTTGAGAACCGAGCGCGATCGGTATCAGAGACCTGCGCTCCATGGGGGGTAAGTAGATAGATACCGGTCGAGACGCGTGAGATCTCTCCGTTGAGCCCATATATAAGACCTGCGACAAAGTCGAGGAAACGTTGTTGATCGGAGATGGGGATCGCGCCCAGATCGACGATGACCGGCTGTCTTCCTTTGAACCGGTCGGCGATCAGACCGCAATCGTTGAACGAGGTCGGGCGCGCGTTGTGCACCAAGGTCTGTTCCGGCGTCATGGGAGCTACCCGTGCCTGGGTGCGTGGGACGGCGCGTACCTCGGTGCCCGCGACCTCGCTGGCACGTTTGATATCGGGGGTGCGTGCTCGGCGAACGACCGAGCTCGGACCAGGTTCGTAGGGTGATTCATAGGTGACGGTGCGTGCTACTTCAAGCGTGTCCTCACGGTCAGTTTCAAGATCGTCTCCGTCGACCTCCTCATACACCTCATCGTTGAGTGAGGAATCAATATTGAATTTATCCTTGAGATCGTCAATGAAACTCATCAAAACCCCCGCAAAATCACGCACGCCAATACCTGAATTTCAATATAACATTTTTTACCGGTTGTGCCGTGCAGATTTTATGGGTGAAACAGCGCCGAGCCGACCCGGATGATGGTCGCCCCCTCCTCGATCGCGACCTCGTAGTCGTTACTCATTCCCATCGAGAGCTCGCGCAGACCCAACCGGTCGCGAAGCTCGCGTAGCTTGCGAAAAGAGGGGCGTGCCTCTTCAGGATCGCCGAAGGGCGCCATGGTCATCAACCCGATGATATGGATCCCCGGAAGGGTGAGTGCGTGCGCAAGAAAGCTGTCGACCTCCTCTACTTCCAGCCCATGCTTGCTCTCTTCCCCGCTGATGTTTACCTGCAGAAGTATTTCTTGGACGATACCCAGCTGCTGCGCACGCGCATCGATCGCCTCGGCAAGTCGCATCGAGTCGACCGAGTGGATCAGTGGCACCCGTCCCACCACCTGGCGGACCTTGTTACGCTGGAGGGTCCCGATCATATGGAAGTCCTGTTCCGGACAGCTCTCCAACTTCGATACCAGGTCTTGAACGCGGTTCTCTCCGAAAAGATGACAGGCGAGCCCCTCATCAAGATGAGCGGCTTCTCCAATTGCGGTAGGATCGACCGTCTTTGAAACGGCCACCAAGGTGACCTCATCGGCGCAGCGCCCACTGCGCGCGCACGCCTGCGCAATGCGCAGACGCACATCGGCGAAACGCTGTTGCATGCTATCGGACGTGCTCATATCGATAAAACGAGCTGACGTTGATGCTGTCGCGTGCTACTCGTCGCCATCCTCGT
>WQXV01000044.1 GCA_009781565.1 Actinomycetes bacterium | reverse complement strand
GGGTATCCGACGAGTATGACGTAAACAGTTGCTGCACCAAGAACAATGCATTGGACCTGCCGACGTGTGAATGCAGTATGCGAGAGTAACCGTATCAGACCTGCGCTCATGACCGCGATATGAGTACCGCTTACCGTCAGGAAGTGCCTGATCCCCGCTTGCGCAAGATCGTCGTTGAGTTGGTCTGAGATCCCTCGTCTATCTCCTAAGAGCACGCCACGTGTGATTGCGGAGTATTGGCCTATCGCGATGTTTTGCTCTGCCAATAAAGCTCGATAACGATAGAGCGGACTCATCCATCCACGATAGTGATACTCATCCAGAGATGATACCTGAGCCCTTCCGATGATGTCCTTTGCATAGAGGGTACGCGACTTTTCTGTTCTCGCCAGAGGCAGGATCATGTCCGACAGAAAAGCGGACTGCCCTCTTTCAAGAGGAGCCACCCCTTCACTATAGGAGAACTGGATCCTCATCCCACGCATCGAGCCCTCTATGACCTTTACGATCTGTGAGGTTCCATAAGCTGAGGTATAGGCAACTTCTACGGCACGGACTGTTACCGGTGAGGCGTCATGGGTTGCGAGCGTTGCCATGCGCAGAGATTGCATGCGATGCGCCATCGATCCGAGAAAGACACCACACATCAAACCCACCATGAACATAAGAGCAATAGTTCTCGCGGTGGATCTCCCAAGGATGCTCACCACCGTCACAATGAGCAAAAGGACAATACCAAACTCCAGGAGCCAGTGCCCCTGGGCGATAACTCCGATATTCTCGACACCGCAACGTCGATCCAGGAAGTAATTGAGTGTCGTTGCTGTGCTGATCCACATGCCGAGGAATAGGAAGCTCGTGAGCGGCAGAGCAGGTCGCAGCGGTGCGACGGGCTCGATCCGTGCCATCAGCGAGCCTCGGCTAGTCCTTCAAGCGCTGCGATCTTCTTCTCCCCTATACCTGAGACCCGCGCGAGGTCTGAGAGCGAACGAAAGGCACCATTGCTTGTTCGCTCGGCGACTATCTTGGAGCTTGTCGAGGGTCCAATACCAGGAAGGGTTTGAAGAAGAGTCTCATCGGCGGTATTGATATCGATCAAGCGCGATGCGGCGCTGGTGTTGTTTTGAGGGAGTGACCCTAGCTGCTCCACTCCGACAACGCCAAAGACTCCGGTCTCGTCATCCTCAGAAAGGTCGCTGAAAAAGGGAATGCGGACCTGAACCCCATCGGTGAGAGGCTGCGCCATATTGACATGATCGGACGCAGCACCAGGATCGAGTCCTCCCGCAATCATGATCGCGTCGATCACTCGCGCCTCTTCCGATAGGGTATATACTCCTGGATTGCAGACCGCCCCGATGACATGGACGATCAGGGTGCTCCTGCCATCTTGAGAGGTAGCATCTTTTACCTCATTGTCCTCATCTACACTGGTAACGGTCAGTACCGGATCTTGAAGAGTCGGTGTCCGCTCATAGTGCAGGATTGAAATGCTGACTGCAAAGCAGATCACGACGACGATCCCCGTGATCACCACCGTGCGATTTTGATCTATCCACTCGGTAGCGCTCTCGAGTTTAATGCGATACCTGTTCATTAAGGGCCTCCACCCACACGGTATCGCACGTCGACTTAAGCACATCAAAGCGCTTGGTTACCTCACGTGCAACGATTCGTGAACTTTGAATTAACTGACTAGCGCGTTACGATGGTGATGATACGTTGGGGCACTACGATGAGTTTCGTGATCTCTTTGTCTTCGAGATGAGTCGCGACCGCTTCTTTTGCCGCTTGGGTGACCGTATCTTCATCGGCGTCCACCGAAACGGTGACCCTCCCTCGCACTTTTCCGTTTATCTGGATGGGAAGCTCTATCTGTTCGGAGAGACACAGGTCCTCATTCCAGGAAGGCCATTGTTGCGCGTGAACGCTCTCGTCATGTCCCAGTGCGACCTGATAGAGTTCCTCGCTAAGATGGGGCGCAAACGGAGCAAGCATGAGCACGATCCTTCGAGCAACATCTTCCAGAAGGAGAGCGCTGCGCTCTTCGATCGGAACCTCTGCCAGATAGGCATACGCTGCGTTGGTCAGCTCCATCAGAGCTGCTATCGCTGTATTGAACTGGAACTCTTCAATATCATGGGAGACTTTTTTCGTTGAAAGATGAGCTGCTTGGATAAGTGACTTTGCGGCTTCGGTCTCCATCGCGTCGGGACCACTTAGATGCTGCGCGCTCTCCTCTACGACATACGAGTCGACAAAACGCCATACCCGATTGAGGAATCGATACATTCCCTCTACACCCTCATAGGACCAATCGAGGTCCTTATCGGGAGGTGCCATGAACAAGATATAGGTTCGCAAAGTGTCTGCGCCGAACTGACTGACGATCTCCTCTGGAGGCACCACATTGCCTTTTGATTTGCTCATCTTCTTACCATCCAGTTTGACCATGCCTTGAGTGAGCAGGTTCGTGAACGGTTCGTCAAAACCGACCATGCCCATATCTTTAAGCACCTTGGTGAAGAAACGAGAGTAAAGCAGATGCAGGATCGCATGCTCGATACCCCCGATATATTGGTCGACCGGCATCCAGTAGTCCGCCTTGTCGCGCGCGAACATCTCTTCTTCGTTGTGCGCATCACAGTAGCGAAGGTAGTACCAGCTTGAACAGGTGAAGGTATCCATCGTGTCGGTCTCACGTCGACCCGTGGCTCCACACTGAGGGCAGACGCACTGGGCGAACTCGTCATCATCAGCGAGCGTCTCACCTTTGGTCACATCGATATCGAGTGGTAGGATCACGGGGAGATCACCGGCAGGTACCGGAACGATCCCGCAATGGGGGCAGTAGATGATCGGTATGGGGTTTCCCCAATAGCGCTGACGTGAGATCAACCAGTCGCGTAAACGGTAGTTGATCGCGCTGCGTCCAGCACCGCGCTCCTCCAGCCACTCGGTCACTGCTTGTGCTGCCTCACTGTGCTTTCCTCCACGCATTCCGGTGAACTGTTCTGATTGCACAAGGACACCCTCTGCCGCCATGGCTTGATCCCACTCAACATCGGTGCGGACCAACTCTTTCGCACCGCGCAACTCCTCAAGAAGCGGATCATCATCAGTCAACACCACGGGCGGGATGGGAAGATCATACTTGCGGGCGAACTCGAAATCTCGTTGGTCACCACTGGGCACCGCCATGACAGCACCGGTCCCATAATCGGTCAGGATGTAGTTCGCGACCCATATCGGGATCTTGGCTCCGTTGACCGGATTGATCACGTACCTTCCCGTGAATGCACCGTGCTTTTCGGCAAGGCCGCTTTCACGATCGACCGCGGACTCCTTTGCACTCTTCGCAATGACATCGTTTACTTCTTGCTCGTAGGTGGTACCTGCGACAAAGTTCTTGACATAGGGGTGTTCTGGTGCAAGGAGGAAGAAGGAGGCCCCGAACAATGTGTCAGGACGCGTGGTGAACACGGTGATGACCTCATCAGTTGCATTACCGTCCTTGTCGCAGAGAGTGAAATCGACCTCACAGCCCTCACTGCGACCGATCCAATTCTCCTGCATCACCTTGACTCGCTCAGGCCATCCGGTCAAGAGTCCGATATCTTCGAGTAGTCGATCAGCGTACTCGGTGATCTTGAAATACCACTGTTCGAGTTCTCGTTTCTCAACGACGGTCTTGCAACGCCAACAGTGGCCATCATCACCTTCGACCTGCTCGTTTGCCAAGACCGTGGCACACTCAGGGCACCAATTGACCGGAGAGCTCTTACGCTCGACCAGACCGCGCTCAAAACACTTGAGGAAGAACCATTGACCCCAGCGGTAGTATTCTGGATCACAGGTGCGCACCATGCGATCCCAATCGTAACTGTATGCCATGCGTTTCATCGAAGCTGCTTGCTTGTCAATATTGGCATACGTCCACTTCGCCGGGTGTGAATGCTGCTTGATCGCCGCGTTCTCTGCCGGCATACCGAAGGCATCCCATCCAATAGGATGCAAGACGGTATAGCCACTCATACGACCATGGCGCGCGATGACATCACCGATCGAGTAATTGCGAGCATGTCCCATATGGATATCGCCCGAGGGATAGGGAAACATCTCCAACACGTACTTTCTAGGTTTGTCGGGATCCTCGATCGCATGATACGCGCCGGTCTTTTCCCATATATTTTGCCACTTCGGCTCGATCACACGGGGATCATACTCATTAGCCACGCTGAGTTCCTTTCGCGCGTTTGGGCATCATTACCTTCAATGTGAGAAGGAAAAGTGGTGGAGCTTACCGGGATCGAACCGGTGACCTCATGGCTGCCAGCCATGCGCTCTCCCAGCTGAGCTAAAGCCCCACAACAAGCAGACGCTAGTATAGCAGAATCTAGTCAGTCCCAAAAGACGACGAGTAGGATACCAGATAGGTCTTAAGTGCGTCGTGGCCCGCTTTGTAGTTCGACGGATAGACCTCGTAGCCATCAGCCTCAATGGTCGAGCCATCACCATAGAGGGCTTTGAAACTAAATCCGTATCCATCTTTGATGCTCTCATCTCGCTGTGAGAAACCGTCCCATTGCGCGATGTCCTTCTCTTGGATGATCGCCTCTATTTCGTCGAGCACGCTCTGGTCGACTGTTTCCTCTACATCAAGGTCGACTCCGTTCGACCCCAGTCCTCGAAAGAGGTAAGCCCCTTCCGAACCTTCGACCGGCGTGATATCAAAATCCCACTGGCCATCCCAGTACGATCCGAAATGATAGGAGAATCCAACGAGGGTATCGGGATCACCATCCATTTGTTGTGTCTCACCAGTCGTGCTCGATCCTTCTTTCTCATCATTGGCACCATCTTTGTTGCACCCCACCAACGAGAGAGAGCTCACGATCAACATGATTATCACCATGACGATGATTAAGGTCGCCAATAGCCTCTTACCCATACCTATCACCTCACTCATTTCTCTTCTATCAGTACCGCGGGACCCTCGAGCGATGGGTCTCCCTCTTCTCGATTCGATCCCCACCGCTCGCTGATCACCATAGCTCCCAACATGAACAGCGAACCGACAAGCTCATGCCTGAGCACATGGCCCATGGCCATCCAACCGAACAGACCCCCGAACGCAGGCTCTGATACTAGTATAAGCGCAACACGCGTCGGAGCCATCACTTGTTGTGCCCATGTCTGGATCACGAACGCATAGGCGCTTGCGAACACCCCGCACACCAAGATCGCGAACCAGATATCGAATCCTCGAGGAAAAGGTGCGCCCTCCTGTGTCACGATCGACATCGAAGCACAGATGACCATGACGATCACGAGCTGGATGAAGGTGAGAAGTACTGTGTTATACGACTCATCGGCACGCCCCAGTATCAGCATATGGACGGTATAAGCGACCGAGCAAACGAGCACCATAGAATCGCCCCAGACCCAATATGACTGGCCGGATTCCGAGCCGAGCCCCGAGAGGAACCAGAGTCCCATCATCGCTGCCACGATCCCGATTCCCAGACCGATCCTGGGTACTTGTCTATGCACGATGAACTGTCCTAGTGGGACCAATACCACATACATCCCTGTGATGAAAGCCGCACGAGCCGGGGTCGTGCCACCCAGTGATGCGGGAATGAGTCCGAAGGTTTGAAAGATATATCCCAGAGCCAGGAAGACGCCCGCTGCAAGAGCGGTATGAAGTGATGGACGATGCAGGTTCTTCAGCGCCCGACTGAGCGGTTTTATGAAGATGATCCCGAACGCGAGCGTAGCGACCATGAAACGCCATCCCAGGAAGGCAAATACCGGAAAATCCTCAAGCGTCTTGTGTGTGAGGACGAACGTCGCTCCCCAGATCATGGCGACACTGAGAAGCCCCAATGCTGCTAATCGAGGACTCTTGAACAATCTGCTACGGATGTCGCTCACAACGAGGGGTCATGCTCGTCTGTCTCAGGTCCACTTTTCTTCTCGGTTGATTTGCTCACGAGCTTTGGCTCGTCTTTCTGGTCATCGAGGATGATCCAATTCCACACCTTCAAAGTGTTGGGGTGCATTGCTTTCTTTGCGATGACCAACTCGTAGAGCGATTGGCGATAGGTCAGCCGAAAGAGAGTATCCAGATCGACTATTCCGGCCTTTTTCCTCAGGTCGTTGATACGCCGAAAGTTCCTACCAGGTTCGATCGAGTCCGCAATGAAGATGATCTTGTCAAGATCCGACATAGGGACACTGCCGACCGTATGGTTATCGATCGCCGAGATGATCTCCGGTTTCATCTCGGGAAACGCCTTCGCTACCCCTCGAGCTCCTGTGTGAGCGTGGAGCAACCGGGGACGATCCCTGTAGACTTTGGTGATCTTGATGTCGTGCGCTTGGGCATCGGAGAGGAGCTGCTTGTGCGTTCTGCAGCGATCCCAATCATGAAGCATACCTGCGAGAAAAGCGTCTTGTGGATCTTGCCCATAGATGGTCGCAAGCGACTGAGCCATGGTGGCAACACCCATAGAGTGCAGATAGCCCGCTTTATCAAGACGTCGCGCGATCGCTCTCTCGGCTCTATTGATGAGTGGTTTCTGTTTAGCCATCGGTCATCCTTTTACTCCTCAAAAGGTGTTTTCTGTTCTCGCTCATACCTACAGCATCCTTGTATTGACTGGTAGAGATGGTGCTGCTTGATAAACTCAGCGACCCCATCGGTTACCAGATACCTGACATCGCGACCATCTCTCACTCTTTGGCGGATATCGGTCGATGATACCGCCAGAGCGGGAACTTCCAGATAGCGTATGTCGAAGTGCTCACCTGCGCATTCGTGGCGAAGCTTCGCCTTCTCGATATCGTATCCTGGACGTGTCGCGCCGACCAAGATAGTCAGACCTGCCAACTCACGCGCATCCTTCCATTCAATGATATCGAAAAGTGCATCAGCTCCCGTAATGAAAAAAAACTCGGTCTGAGGAGGATAGTTCTGATGAAGATAACGCATCGTATCGATCGTATAGGTGACCTCATCGCGCTGTACCTCAAAATCGTTGACTTCGAAATGAGGGTTGTCGCGGATGGCTATCTCGACCATCTGCAACCTTAGATGGGCATCAGTTACCTCATCACCCTTGAGTGGATGTTTGCCTGCGACCATGAAAATCACACTGTCGAGCGCGAAGCGCTCGAACACCTCTTGTGCGGTCACCAGATGGCCGAAATGGATCGGATCGAACGTCCCACCCATTATGCCGATACGCTGCTTCACGAACGTGTCTGTCCTGACCCTTTGCAGATGAACTTCGTGCTGGTCAGTGCCTGCAGAGCGAAGGGACCTCGAGCGTGCAACTTCTGGGTACTGATGCCGATCTCGGCCCCCATACCGAACAGTCCCCCATCGGTAAAGCGCGTCGACGCGTTGACGTAGACCGCTGCGGCATCGACATGGTCCACAAAGCACGCAGCAGCTTCTTCATCCGATGTGACGATCGCTTCCGAGTGCATCGTCCCATAGGTATTGATGTGCTCGACTGCCTGCTCGACCCCCTCGACCACCTTTACGCTGATGATCAGATCAAGATACTCGGTACCGTAATCCTCCTCGGTTGCCGCGCGTATCAATGCAGAGTCGCTCGAATGGGAACGCGCCTTATCGATATAGTCAGGGTCGACCATGAGGGTCACACCACGGTCGGTCAACGCTGGCAGGACCTCAGCAAACACCTCATCGACGATCGATGCATCGATCAGAAGCGACTCGGCAGCATTGCATACCGACGGCCGCTGGCACTTCGCATTGACGACGATATCGCGTGCCATATCGATATC
>WQXV01000043.1 GCA_009781565.1 Actinomycetes bacterium | reverse complement strand
TCGCGGCAATGGCAGATGCCCTGAAAGATGCAAAAACAGTCTATGCTGATGATGGAGCGACTCAAAGCGAAGTCAACTCTGCTCAGGCTACCTTGCAACTGGCGTATGGAAAACTGGAGCTTGTTCCAGCAGAGAAACTTCAGGTCGGTAAGACCTATGTGGTGGGTATTAAGTATGTCAACGCAACAGACATCACGACCGAGTCGAGTGCAGCGATATTCTACGATGATAAGGCGATTGTCGAGGTCAGAGCCGACGACGAGATCGTGGTGAGCTTCTTCCAAACACGCTCATTGGAATTGGTGCGTAACTACACCTATGATTCGAAGCAAAGCGATATCAACAGCTCAGCTGTCATGGTACCTGCCGCTGAACTGCTCGACGCTAACAAAGCAGCCAGCCGCATCACCGTGAGCTGGAGCGAGATCGAGCGTACACTTCTTGTCGGCTACCAGGTAAATACTGGTACGACAGGAGCTCCAGATTGGGGCGATAGATTGATGCGCGTCTCCCTTGACCTGCTCGATGCTATCGAGCTTGAGGGCGACAACTATCTTGATTTCACCTTCCCCGCACAGACACGAGCGATTGATAAGGATGATCTTAGTGATCTGGTCGATGAGGCGAGCAAGCTGAAGAGTGCCAACTATACCAGTAGTTCATTCAGTAAAATGGCTGATGCGCTCACAGCTGCAAAGGATGCGCTGGGCAATACAGCAGCCACCCAATCTGAGGTCGGCACTGCATACACCAAGCTCAACCAAGCTATGGCCGAGCTGGTCTACATCGCGGATCTGAGAGCACGTATTGCTGATGCGGACAAGCTTGCTGCGAAGATTGGTGACTACACGACAACGACAGGAGACAATCTCAAAGTCGCGTTAGCCAAAGCAAAGACCGTGTTGGGCAATGCAAGTGCAACTCCTTCTCAAGTCGCAACGGCGTTTGCCGAGCTCGATAACGCGATCAACAAACTGACCCCCCTCGGTTTTCCGGTGGTGGGTAAGTTCTATCAGATCAAGATCAAGGCGATGCGATCGGACGACACCAAGGTCGACTCATCAGCTGCCAAATACTACGATGGCTGGGCGGTCGTCGAGGTAAAAAGCAAGACGTCGTATCGCGTCAGTTTCTTCCAGACGAGTGACATCAATCTGGTCCAAAAGGAGTCCTATACCTTCGATACCTCGCAAAGCGATGATAACGCCAAAGCGAAACTGAGCATCGCACCAGCTGGTGATGTAGCTAAAGGTACCGCTCGTTGCGTCACCGTCGACTGGAAAGATGTATCGCGCTCGCTCTTTGTGAACTACAACATCAATATATCGCCGAACCCCACACCGGAGTGGGTCGCACGCGATATGAGAATGGTGCTCGACCTGAGTAGCGCCAAAGAGATGACAGGAACCTCCTATCTTGGGTTCGACTTCTCAAGTGGCGCAGAAATCGGCAAGGCAAAACCGGCTGATAAGACTGCTCTGAAAGCAATGATCGATAAGGCCGAGAAGCTTAACCTCGCCCTCTATACCGAGCTCTCCATTGCCACTTTGAACAGTGCCTTGAAACAGGCGAAAACGGTCTATACCAATGCCAACGCGACTCAACCGGCGGTCGACCTTGCCTGTGATGAGCTGTCAGCCGCCATCAATGGTATGGTGCTCAAGCCAACGAGCGCCGTGTCCAAAGACAATATGACCGATGGTCGCTACACGGTTCGCGTCGATTTCTGGAAAGAGGCAGAGGACGCCGCCTCCATGGCCAACGAATCTCTCAACAAGACCGCGATCATCGATGTGAGTGGAAACAGCATGACGATGTCGATCTCGACTCGGCCGATCGGCTATCTGGGTAAAGTGACCGCGCTGCAGACGCTGCGCGTCAATGGTTCGAATGCGAGCGTATTGCTCAACAACATATCGATCGGTGGTTCGAGCTATCCGAGTGCGTTCAGCTTCCCGCTGCCGAACAAGAACGACTACCACCCGGTCAACTTCACGATGAGACCTGACATCGGCTACATGTCCGATGGCATCGGTGGAAGGCTGCGTATCAGCTGGGATACCCTGCAAGCAGGGGAGGGTGCAGCGCTCTCAGGAGACACCAGCGTAGCTGATATCGCAAAGGATGTCAGCAATGTCGAGCGTAGTGCGAAGAAAGCGGAGAAGGAAGCCGCGAAACCGGTCGTGGGCAAGAAAGAAGCTGCTAAGAAGGCATCCAACAGCATGAGCGATGCCTATATTGAACCAGCTGGGATCGAAGCAGCTGCCGAACAAGTAGCAAAGAAGGCCACCGAGCTTCCGTGGTATGCTTGGACGGTCATCGGGGTCAGTTTAGGAGCGCTTGGTGCCTACGCAGCAAGCTCGGGGCTTTTCGCCAAAAAGGTCGCGCCGGTCGTAGAGGAAGTGCAGGAAGTCGATGTCATTGAATCTGAATAGTACTGCTAGGACATTCTTTTTTCTCATAGTACTGATCGCAGCGCTCTTAGCGCTGGTCGGTATAGCTGCTTCCGCTGAGGAGCAAGCTCTTCAAGCGGTCCCCTCATACGCCAATCCGATCACGCTTGAGATCGAGGATACCGGAAACAACCCGGGCCTGGGTCAAGGCATGACCGAGAATCTGGTGATGAGCACCCCCGCAAATCTACTGGTCGATGATGAGGGCAACACCTTCATCACCTTCCGCATCGGATTGGTGGTAGAAACCCAAGAGGACAGCTTCATCATCGAGCTTCTTGATGATGCAGGTGCAGTCAAGGAGTCGCTGCCCTACAGCATCGTTTCAGACAATCAGGCAGATAACACCCGTGATCTCCAGGTCCAAGTTCCCAGTGTCGACGCTATCCTGCGCGTCTCGCTCGTCTCGATCCCCATGGGACGAGAAGTCGTGGGATTCATTTCGTTCGCACCGGAAGGTGACGCAGTCGAGATTCCGGTAGCGCAAGAACAAGAGGTCGATGACACACCGATCTCGATATATGAGAACACCGCCAATGAGGAAGTGACCGGTGTTGCTGAAGAGGATCGCGGTCCGCTTCTGACCTTTCTCGCCATCGCAGGTTCATTGATCGTGTTGGTCGGCGGCGTCGCTGCGATCAACGCATTGCGTAAGAAGAACGCCTAGGAAACTCACCTTTCATGCGCCATGGGGGAGTCAAGAGCGCCAGTATCATCGCCTTGTGCATGCTGGTGCTTTTTGTTACTGGTTGTGTCGACCAATACCCCGAAGGTAAGGGTGGCCCCAAGCTTATCACCGGCAATGAACGGGTCGTGACGACCTCGCGCGCAGTCGCCGAGATCATCGCGCGTCTTGAAGTCGATGTCATCGGGGTTCCCCAAAGTGAGCTGGAAGCCTCGGATCGCTTCAAGGGCGCAGCCAATGTCGGCGCATCCATGAATCCCGATATGGAGATCATCCGCTCCCTGGCACCTGATTGGGTATTTGCCCCCAAGACCCTCGAAGCGTCGCTCGGTCCACGTTTCGAAGCGGCACGGATCGATGTAGCATTCCTCAACCTGCGCAGTATCGATCATATGTATGAGTCGATCGCCGAACTGGGCCCCCTGTTAAAAAGAGAGGCAGAGGCGCAAGCGCTGCTCGATGAATACGAGGAGTTCAAGGCACAGTATCGAGAGGAGGTAGTTTTCGATGAGCCACCGCGCGTGCTGATATTGATGGGTCTGCCCGGCTCGTATCTGGTCGCTACCGAGAACTCATATATAGGATCGCTGGTAGCGATGACCGGTGCGCTCAACGTCTATGCTGGCGAGAATCAAGAGTTCATCTCTGCCAATACCGAGGATATGCTCTCACGCCAACCCGACATCATCCTGCGTGCCTCACACGCACTACCCGAAGAGGTCGTCGAGATGTTTGACAAAGAGTTTTCCGAGAATGATATCTGGAAGCATTTCGATGCAGTACAGGCGGGCAATGTGTTCGATCTACCCCACGCTGAGTTCGGCATGAGTGCAACATTTGACTATCCCCAAGCACTCGCCATACTCAAAACCATCTTTTCATCGATACGCTAGCGCGCTGCCGGAAAGCAGCGTGCTCCTCCGACATCTAATTGATATCATCACAGTATCATATTGTGGAGAATCATTGAAGCCCTCATATTGATACTATACTAGTAGCATATAAGTGTGACTAATCTGGTAGCAGATAGGTGTTCGTGCAAACCTGTCTGTGAGGTGAGAAGAGAGACCCAGATCGGTCGCAGGAATGCACAAGTTTCTATGGAGGGATCACTATCATGGAAATCGTAAGAAAGAATGCATCTGTTTCCGTACGCGATCACCGCGCTACCAAAGCATTTGCAGGTGCACTGCTGGTGTTCGCAGTCCTTTTAGTCATGCTCTCAGTAGTCACGAGCCAGGTCTATGCTGCTGACAGTTCAGTGGTCATCGACGACGCGCAGAGCAGCTCCGTTGTTGCCTCCACTATTCAAGGGGCACTTGATGGAGCACCATCCGGTGGCAAGGTTATCATCACAGGCACCAAAGCCAATGAAGCAGCCACGATCACACTCAATATTCCCGCTGATAAGACACTGGTGTGGAAAGCGGTCGCGAGAAACCTCTCGTTCGCTGTCAGTGGAGGCGGAACTTTCGAGGTTGCCTCAGGTGGCATTATCGACGTTGTCGATGATACAGCCATCATGGTCAGTACCGGAAACGTCATCGTTTCAAGAGGTTCGGTGTCGGTATGGGGTGATTACTCCGCCGCAATCCAGGTCAAAGCCGGAAACGTTGTTGTGAGCGATGGATCGGTCACCGCAGAGATGGATATCGGTCACGGCATCTATGCCATCATGGTCGGAGAAGTATTCACCTCCAATAGAGGCACCGTCACCATCACCGGTGGTACCGTCAGTGCGAGCAGCGAGATATTCGGTGACGCGTGGGCGGTCTCTCTCCAAAACGGAGGACTCGCTGCGTATTATGCGGGTACCTGTGTTGGAGGTTTCGAAGCATACGGTGCCGGAATCATCGTCGAGGTCGACTCGATCGAGATACCGCAGGCCTATAACGGGACCACCAATGGCCTGACGCGCAAATCTGGAAGCGCTATCACCAACGTCAAATGGGATCTTTCAGGGTCCACTCCAGTCATCAGCTTCATGAGTGGGTCGCACACGATAACATGGGAGGCACCGGTAGCTGAGCCGGAGCTTCCCACCCAAAAACCAGTAAGACTTCAAGAGACCGACGAGCTCTTCGAGTCTGTGACCGCAGCAGTTGCCGCTGCAAAGGATCAGAGTCTTGCATCCTACACGCTTGAGGTGTTAGGTAACACGACTGAGCTTGCACCGATAGACATCACGGCAGACGTGAGGATCGTTGGTTCTGAGAGTGCACCAACGATACTGTTCACCTCGACGAGCACCGGCGCGTTCAATGTCAAAGATGGAGGTGCCCTCACACTGGGTGAGCCAGATACAGGTATCCCACTGACGATCATCAATGCATGGGACAGCGTCAGTGTCACCAACGGAGATATTGAGATCTACGACGGAATCACCATGCGGGGAAGCCGCAACACCATATCGTTGAGTGGAGCCAATGCATCCGGTGCGATCTATGGTGGTAGGATCGAGGGTGGCTCGACCGCGGTAAGTGTCGAGAACAAGGCAACACTACGCGAGATCAGCGGCGGATACTTCTCCGCCCGGATCGATACCGTGCATGTCTCTGATAAGGGAACCCGGATCGAGTTGATCTCGGGTGGAGAGTTTTATCAGACCGACGTTACCACGACCCTTCATGGGCACAATGTCTTTGTGCAGAATGAGGCGCAGATCGGCGAGATCAGTGGTGGTTACTATCAGGCAGCTCGCCTCGATAACGTCGTCGTCATCCGTGGCGCGTGGATAGGTGAGATCAGCGGTGGAGAGTTCGTCGCTACTCGTCTCGGCTCTTCCGCAGACAAAGACCAGACCGCCAACGTCTGGTGCCAGACCGATGGATTTGGAAAAACGGGGATCGGTACGATCTCAGGTGGCCACTACAGTGGCGCCTGGTTCGGCGTACTCATCATCCAAAATGGAACGCGTATCGATTCGATTACCGGTGGATTCTTTGAGGGAAGAGTTGCGATACAGAGTGACTATGGAAGCTCGATCGGTGAGATCTCAGGGGGCCGTATGGAAGGCAACCAGGGTATGCTCAACGTCGGTGTGATAGGTAACATCACTGGTGATGCGACCTTCATCGGTAAGACCTCGTATGGAGTATATAACTATTCCGGAGGAACGATAAGCACGATCAGTGGAGGACACATCGAGTCCACCACCGATCATGGTATCGCCAACTCCGGTACGATCACGCATATCTCGGGTGGTAAGATCATCGGAGCACGCAATGCGATCATGTGTGACGGCATGAACAAAGGCCGGATCACCACGATCTCGAACGGAGTGTTCTGGGGTAAGAACGATGTAGCTATCGCTCTAGCCTATCCGGTCAATCTTGAGCCTGGGATAACCAGTCTTGAGGGATATGGTCGCTATTGGGGTAGAAACGGCGTGATCTTCAACAATGAGGACCTCGTCAACTACCACACGCATGAGGTCCATAAAATCAAGTACCGCATGAGCACCGCGACCTATCCGGTCGACACGATCACGGCAACACAGTTCAAATATCTTGAGCTTCCGTTGCCCAAGAATCCGGTGGTCGTCATCGACAGCTATGCTGCGGTGACCGGAGCAGGTAGCTATCATCAGTACAGCACCGTCACCATCGATGCGGGCACTCGCGAGGGCTATACCTTTGCTGGTTGGGTGACCGAGGATGGGGTGACCTTTGCAGATGCGGATAGCTCTAAAACCACATTCGAGATGCCTCATCACAAGGTGACCGTTACCGCTACCTGGACGCGAAACCCGATTCTGAGTACGGTGACAGTCATCGACAGTTATGCCGAGGTGACCGGTGCGGGGACCTATCTGGAAGAGGTGCTTGTCACCATCGATGCGGGAACGCGTCCCGGCCACACATTCGCCGGTTGGACCACCGACAGCGGGGTTGAACTGGACGATCCACTCAACGCTCAGACGACCTTTGTGATGCCCGATCACGACGTCGTGGTGACCGCCACGTGGAGTCGCGATCCCATCATCGCCAATGTGGTGGTCATCGACAGTTATGCATCGATCACCGGTGCCGGCTCCTACGAAGAGAGCCAGACCGTCACGATCGACGCGGGAGAACGTCCGCGCTACACGTTCATCGGATGGACAACTGAGAGCGGCATTGTACTGAGCGATCAGTTGAGCGCCGAGGCGACCTTTACCATGCCAAGCTATGACGTGGAGATCACCGCGAACTGGGTTCACAATCCTCATACGGTCACGGTCTTTGAAAGTTTCGCTGCGGTGACCGGAGCGGGTATCTATATGGATGGCGACAATGTCACGGTAGTGGCAGGTCAGCATGAGTACTTGCACTTTGACGGCTGGATCAGCGAGGGCGTCGAACTTGATGAACCCAATGCTGCGACAACGACCTTTGAGATGCCCGATAATAATGTCATTGTGATCGCGACCTGGTCCCGCGGCGAAGTCGATGGTAGCGATCCTGTCGATCCTGTCGACCCTATCGACCCGCTCGATCCCAGCGATCCGAGACCACCGGTCGAAGGTCCAAAGGACCCGGCAGGCGAGAGGCCCGATGAGGGAGGAAAGATTCCTCCCATCGGAGGACCCGTTACGCCTGTAAATCCTGTAGGCGGGCCAAAGGGTAGCGGGCTTCCTCAAACCGGTGACTCACGACTCGAGGCTTCAGTAGTGTTCGCAATCCTTTTTGCGATCGTCGCGATCATCTCAAGTCTGGTGTCGGGGGCACGACGCAGGATTTATCTGCAGGACGAGGAGACCACGTTCGGGCCGAGACATGATAT
>WQXV01000042.1 GCA_009781565.1 Actinomycetes bacterium | reverse complement strand
GTCTTCAAGCAACGATTCCTGAGCAGGCAGGTGGGGGTCGGTGATGCCAAGGTGCTCGAAAGCTGCCGACGTAGCCTGCCGACCTTGGGGGGTGCGCAGGATCAATCCTTGCTGCAAGAGGTAGGGCTCGTAGACATCTTCGAGCGTGTCAGGCTCTTCCCCACTGGCACTGGCCAATGTGGTCAGGCCGACGGGCTTTCCGCGAAAGGTCTCACACAGCAGTGACAAGATCTTGACATCCATCCAATCCAGACCCAGATGATCGACCTCGAAAAAGCCCAAGGCGGTACTTGCCGCATCCTCATCGATCGGACTGATGCCGTTGACCTGCGCATAATCACGCACCCGCTTGAGCAAACGGTTGGCCAGACGAGGTGTTCCCCTGCTGCGCCTGCCGATCTCTTCTGCGGCGACAGGGTCGATATCAAGCCCCAGGATCGAGGCGCTGCGCAACACGATCGCACTGAGTTCCTCGGGTGCGTAGTAGTCAAGACGCGCGACCATACCGAATCGATCACGCAGAGGTGAGCTGAGCAGTCCGGTGCGCGTGGTCGCACCGATCAGAGTGAACGGGGCTATGTCGAGCTGGATCGAACGAGCTGCCGGGCCCTTTCCGATGATGATGTCGAGTTTGTAATCCTCAAGTGCCGGGTACAGTATCTCCTCGACCGCTCGATTGAGGCGGTGTATCTCGTCGATGAAGAGCACGTCGTTGGCCTCGAGATTGGTCAGTATCGCAGCAAGATCACCGGTACGTTCGATCGCTGGTCCGCTGGTCGTCTTGATGGTGACCCCCAGCTCATTGGCGACCACCTGCGCCAGGGTCGTCTTACCCAGACCGGGAGGACCTGCAAAGAGCAGATGGTCGACCGGTTCAGCCCGCATACCGGCAGCTTTGATCAACACATCGAGGTTGTCTTTTATCCGACTCTGTCCCAAGTACTCATCCAAAGACCGTGGACGCAGCGTTGCCTCGACCTCATGATCCTCGACAGCCTCTGCCGACTGGACCAGTCTCTCTTCCGATTCGGCCGTCATGACCTCATCGGTCGCCTCGGCTGCTTCCCATCGCACCGTCATGCGCGCGCCCCTCCCATGCGCCGCAGCGCATCAGCGATGATGGTAGGGGTATCTTGACCCACATCGGTCCCTTTGAGACCTGCTTGGATCTCCGCCGTCGAAAACCCCATGGCGTCAAGAGCGGCATGGGCATCACGAAGCGCGGGGTGTGCCGGGAGGTGCGACGGAGTGCCGACACCTTCAAGATCTGCCCCGACCTTTCCTTTCAGGTCGAGCGCAATGCGCTGAGCGGTCTTCTTGCCCACACCGGGAATCGAGCTGAGCAGAGCGATATCATCACACGAGATCGCCATTGCCAGAGCATCGGGACTGTATGATGAGAGCGCGGCCAGTGCGACCTTCGGGCCGACACCGCTTACCTCAAGAAATCTGCGAAAGAGTTCGCGTTGGCGCAGCTCATCGAAGCCATAGAGTGAGATCTCGCTTTCGCGTACGTATTGATGCGTATAGACCGAAGCCTCACCACCTTCTTGGATGAGACGTTGGCCGAGCGCGGGTGCGACATAGACCTGATAGCCGATGCCACCGACATCAAGGGTCAGCACTTCCCCATCAAATGATGCAGGTTGACCGCGCAAAAACCCGATCATGAGGCACACACCTCCTTGAGGCGCTCGTCACGTGTCAGCGAGAATCCATGCGTCAGCGCAATGGCAAGTGCGTCCGAGCAGTGATCGGGTTGCGGGACATGATCGAGTCCCAAAAGCATCTGGACCATGTAGCTGACCTGATCTTTGTCAGCATGACCATGTCCTACGATGTGTTGCTTGATGGTGTTGGGGCTGTACTCACCCACGACCCCATCGCACAGTGAGCATGCCAAAAGGGCACTGCCACGTGCTTGGCCGAGCGAGAACGCGGTCCGTACATTGGTGCTGGAAAATACGTCCTCGACAGCCGCATGCGTGGCGTGATAGCGGATCAGGACGTCGCAGACCCCCTCATAGATGATGTGCAGCCTCTCGGCCATCGACTGGTCCGATCGTGTATCGATGCATCCATAGGCACACGCCCGCCATGATCGGCCGTCACTGGTTATTACACCCCATCCGGTATGTGCTAGTCCGGGGTCGATCCCCACAATGACCACAAGAACCTCCAATACGAACTTGTGTTCTATTCTACTATATTTTTTCGTTACAGCGCTACGACATCGACAGGTGTATCCAAAGGGACAACTTCGAACCAGGTCTTGCCCTCTTTGAAGGTGATGGGCTGGCCGGTCGCATCGATGAGAGTTGGCGGCTGTCCTGGAGCGGTCGACCACGTGCCATCTATACGCACTCCATCTTTGAAAAGCGAGGCAAGCCCCCCACTGTGAAAATCACTGTAGTTGGTCCACAGTATCACGACATTGTGGGCCATGACCTGCTCGCCACTCACCAGATCGGTATGTGCTGCCCCATCCTGGAACCGCTTGAACATATAGGTCGCCTCATCCCATTCCCAGCTGCACGATGAAGTGCCGAACGGTACATTGATCTTCGCAATGTTGGGCGCTTCGGTGACCGCCTCCTCCTCAAAATCGAGGGTCCGGATGGGCCACGAGTTGAGGTTGACACCATACTCGGCGATAACATCGGGAACCGCATTGACATGGATATAGAGGTTGTGGGGCGCGATACGCCAGTTAACGCGCTCCCAAACGCGCGGGTCGTTTACCTGCTCTTCGATCATCTCGATACCTGAACTCTTCAAGATCGCGAGCACATCATCGGCCGCCCCACTGTAGAGCAGGTAGGAGTCCCACTGCGATACCACCCAAGTGTCACTCAGGCGCGCGCTGCGCATGGGACCGGCTGCGGTGGGAAGGTCACTTTGGAACAGAACATGAAAACGGGTCAAGCCACCTTCGACCTCGGTCTCATAGACGATATCAGCACTGGGCAGCCCGGTCTGAGGACGCGCGTCAGGATGGTTGTCGATCTTCATCGAGATCGGACGGCGTTTGATGACCTCGCCGTCAGGAGCTTCCTCGTGGGTCAAAGGCCAATAATAGACCTGATCGACCTTATCTGAGCTCGTGGTGCTATCAACGATCTCGTCTTCACCGACGCGGCTCAGCGCGTAGAGCATTCCTGCAGCCAACGCAGCAAGGACCAGAACTCCCAGTACGATCGCGATCTTTTGATTCTTCGTCAAACCCATCTTTGCGTCATCTACCTTTTCATCCGTCGGCCTACCGGCTAGTCATCGAGTGCGCCTAGCTGCTCCTCGGAGATATCCATCGTGTGATACACGCTCTGCACATCGTCGAGCTCCTCAAGATTATCGATCAGTCGCATGGTCTTTTTGACGGTCTCGATAGGGACGGTCTGTGCGTTGGTCGGCTCCATGACCAGCTCAGCTCCGCGTACCACCACACCGGCATCCTCAAGGGCTCGTTTGACCGCCATGACCGTGCCGGCACCTGTCACCACGACGACCTCGTCGTCTCCGACCTCCATGTCATCGCCCTCGCAGTCGGCGACGGTGAGCATCAACTCGTCCTCGTCGAAATCCGCGCCTTTCTCCACGATGATCTCGCCTTTACGCTCGAACTGGAAGGCTACCGAGCCGCTGGTGCCCAGATTGCCGCCGGATTTGGTGAAGGTCGAGCGGATATCACTGGCAGTTCGATTGCGATTATCGGTCAACGTCTCCACATAGATGGCGACACCGTCAGGGCCATATCCTTCGTAGACGACCTCTGACCAGGTCGAACCGTCGCTGGCAGATGAGTGTGCTTTGGCGATCGCCATATCGATCTTATCTTTGGGAAGACTGTATGATTTTGCCTTCGCGATCGCGGCAGCAAGCGCGGCATTGTTGTCGGGATTGGCGTCACCGCTTTTTGCCGCTACGAAGACATTGCGGGTCAGTTTTGAGAAGAGTGCGCTGCGTTTTTTATCCTGGGCGGCCTTGCGATGCTTGGTCGTTGCCCACTTTGAGTGTCCTGACATCGGTGCGTCCTACCAGCCGCGCACTGCCATGCGCTCGCCCTCGGCCAGGTCGGAGACGTTGATACCGACCATAGCCTCACCCAGACCGGCTGAGACGCGAGCGAGTACCTCGGGGTCATCGTAGTGCGTCACCGCTTGCACGATCGCATCGGCGCGTTGCGCCGGGTTGCC
Source organism: Actinomycetes bacterium (assembly GCA_009781565.1). GTDB lineage: Bacteria > Actinomycetota > Coriobacteriia > WRKU01 > WRKU01 > WRDL01. Next base: position 3,847 of record WQXV01000042.1, on the reverse strand, counting down.
ACTCTTGAAAATACCTGAGCCGACGAAGACCCCGTCACAGCCCAGCTGCATCATCAGCGCAGCATCGGCTGGCGTGGCCACCCCGCCGGCACTGAAGTTGACGACCGGCAGTTTCTGGTTCTCGCGTATCCACTTGACCAGACCTATTGGGACTTCCTCGGATTCGGAGACGAAATCAAGCGCCTCATCATCGAGATATTGGAGGCATTCGATCTCTTCGGCGACCGTACGGATGTGGCGTACCGCCTCGACGATATCGCCGGTACCGGCCTCACCTTTGGTGCGCATCATCGCGGCACCCTCGTTGATACGACGCATCGCCTCGCCCAGATTGCGGCAACCGCAGACGAACGGCGTCTCAAATGCCCATTTATCGATATGGTATTCCTCGTCGGCCGGGGTCAGCACCTCGGATTCATCGATGAAATCGACACCTAAGGCTTGGATGATCTGCGCTTCGACGAAGTGACCGATACGCACTTTTGCCATGACCGGTATATCGACCGCCTCAATGATGCCTTTGATCATCTCGGGATCGCTCATACGCGATACGCCCCCGTCAGCACGGATATCGGCAGGAACACGCTCAAGCGCCATCACGGCGACTGCGCCGGCATCGGCAGCGATCTTGGCCTGCTCGGGGGTGACGACATCCATGATGACGCCGCCGCGCAGCTTCTGTGCAAGCTCGTTGTGATTCACGCGCATTACTTCGGTATCACTGTCATTCATAGTAAATCCCTTTCAACGTGAGCACATAAACCTTGCTCGTGCAAAGTGATTTTCTCATTCTAGCATTGTTGCGTGCTTCTTACTCCATACCAGCAGCGCAATTCCGCAGATTATCATAGGGATCGACAGGACCATACCCATGGTGAGCCACCCGCCCGCGAGAAAACCTAGATGCGCATCGGGTTCGCGTACCAGCTCGGTCATCATACGAAAGGAGCCGTACAGCGTCAGAAACCACCCGAAGAGCGTACCTTGCGGTGGTGGTGGTATGCGCCGCGCGAGTATGACCATCACGACGAGCAATACGACCCCTTCCAAAAGCGCCTCGTACAGCTGTACCGGATGGCGCGGAAGCGACCCGGCCCCGGCGAAGACGACACCCCACGGCAGTGAGGTCACCCGTCCCCACAACTCTTCGTTGATGAAGTTGGTGAGCCTGCCCAGAAACAGCCCGATGGGCGCACTGATCGCGCCCAGATCGATCAGGGTCAGAAACGGGACGTCGACCCAACGTGAAGCTACCAACCCCGCCAGCACCGATCCGATGAATCCACCATGAAATGACATCCCGCCAACAGACAGTGCGAAGATCTTGAGCGGGTGCAGCCAGTAATAGGAGCCCCCATAGAACACACAATAGCCCAGACGTCCTCCGACGACGATGCCGACCAGAAGGCACAAGATGATGGTGAGCAAGTCGTCGGTGGTGAAACTGAGCCCCCACCGTTGTGCGAAATAGTAACTGAGCGCGACCCCGAGGGCCACACCGCAGATATAGGCAAGTCCATACCAATGCACCGAAAAGGGCCCCACGCTAAGCGCGACGGGATCGACCGATGCGAGTGAGCTGAGAAATGATGCCATAGACTGATTATAGCGTTGATTGCACGTGGCGCTTATCGATGGTCTGCGCAGCGGCTCGGCTGCGTGCTACTATATTGCCCATGTCGAAGAGCACAATCGATACGACCCTTCCGGCACACGAGGTGATCGCGGCACCAGTCCATGATGGCACCTCTGCCGATTTTTCGCGCGGAATGAAGTTGGGTATGCCGATCTTTTTGGGCTATCTCCCGGTCGGTACCGCTTTCGGCATCCTGGCCAACCAATATGGATTCTCACTACTTGCCGCTCTGGTCTGCAGCGGTACCGCTCTTGCCGGTGCTGGCCAGTTCATCGCTTTGGCGACCCTGGCTGCAGGTGGTAATGCGGTCACCGCACTGATCGCGTGCGCGGTGGTCAATCTGCGCTATGTGCTGTTCAGCGCGACTCTCTCACCATATGTCAGCTCGATCCGTCTTGGACCGCTGAGCTGGATCGCCTATACCTTGACCGATGAATCGTTCGCGATCAATACCGCTGATATGCGCTCGGGCAAATGCAGCGCGCGCTCGATGGCAGGTGTAGGCCTTATCGCCTATATCGGCTGGTTGCTGGGAACCGCACTGGGATGGATGTTCGGTACCTGGATCGGGGATCCCACCCGTTTCGGCATCGACTTTGCCATGGCAGCGATGTTCAGCGCCCTGTTCGTCGCCTTGGCCGAGAACACCAAACAGGTCCTGTGCGGGATCTTGGCCGGGACGCTCGTATGCGGCCTGTGGTTCGCATCACGGGCAGGAGTCGCGATCGACCAGAATTGGTTCATCATCATCGCATCTCTGGCAGCGGCAACGATCGCGCTGTTCATCTTCAAAGACGACGCCAGCGCTCCTGTCACGTCAGCTCAAGATGCCGAGATAGTACTGACCGAGGAGGAGGATCGTGGATAACACCTTGTCTTCGACCTTGATCTGGATGGTCATCATCGGTATGGGGCTGACCAACTTCGCGTTTCGCTTCACCCCTCTGGCTATTCTGTCGCGCATGGATATGCCCGAGCCGATCATGCGCTGGCTCAGCTTCATCCCCATCTCGGTGATGGGCGCTCTCTTTGCCAAGACGATCCTGCTTCCATCGCTCGAATATGTCGGAGAAGTACCCCTGTTCGCCAATCCGGGTATTTGGGGAGGAATCGGTGCGATGATCATGTTCCGCCTGACCAAGAGCTTCATGATCTCGTCGGTGTTCGGTGTGGTCGTCTATGTGCTCTTGCGTTTTATGCTGGGAATGTAGTCTCGATACAATCAGAAGGCTGCCCGCTTTGCTGGAGCCTCGCTTTTCGATCTGCCTCGCTCTCGGCTGGCGCATCGGGATTCTTTCTCGGTCCGTTCGTCAGAAAGAACTTGCACCACAGACAGCCCTGTTTGAGCGTCGCATCACGATCGATATCGGGAGAGAAGACGAGTGTAGGATCGGTGGTGAACTCATAGGTGGGACGATCGCAGATAGCGAACGAGCAACGCGCTGGACACATATCCCAGTCGTTGACCGCGTGAGCGCAGTGGGTCTGCATATCCATCTCGCAGTTCCTCGTTCTCCAACATACCGCCATCGCTCGCCCTTTCTATTTCGTTGTTTTAGTCTAGCACGTGGCGAGCTGTGCTTGTTGAGTACGATGATAAGGAGTAGGAGTTACCACACCACCGGACATGGCGTATTACTGGTGCTTGTCCAGGTACCTGTCCACGTGAAGTTCGCATTGGTCTCCTCGATGGGCGTGCTAATCAGCGGAGCTTGAGAGGTTGATGTCTGCAGCACAGATCTTGGCAGTCTTTATCACGGTCCTATCGTAGCTGTAGCTGCAGGCCGCACTTGTCTTGCTCTCAATCCAGCATCTGAATGCCCAAAACCACGTTATACAACCCGATAATAAAGAATAGAATAATGACAGTAAGTCCAACTAGCATCCGCACCTTATTTGCACGTTCACTCAGTCGCTCCTCCCACCAGCGGTCTGCAGGGGTCTTGAGATCCCACTTCAGCGAGGCAAATAGTGAGCCAACACTCAGTAGCATGAATAATAGTCCAAAAGCGATTTTTAGTCCTGCGCTCATTTGCTAATCCTCTCATTTCAGGAAGATTCCGTAATCATAGCCTACCCCTAGATTTGCTGGTGGGAAAGATATAGTGGTCAGAGTCATTTTAATATTGTCTCCTGGCCACCCTGAAACAGAAGACCCTATTCCAAGGGAGCCTCCTCCTGAAAGGACATGTCTAGAAAGACTAGCTGGAC
>WQXV01000041.1 GCA_009781565.1 Actinomycetes bacterium | reverse complement strand
GCTGCGAACGGCTCTTTCGGATCGCTCTTGCGCTCGACCTCGGCGCCGGTCTTGACATCGATTCCCTTGATCGGTGGTACATCGAGCGGACTGGGTAGATAGTCGATGACCGAGTCGAGCATCTGCTGCACACCTTTGTTCTTAAAGGCAGATCCACAGATGACCGGTGTCATCATGCAGGCGATGGTCGCAGCGCGCAGGCCCTTCTTGAGCTGCTCGGCGGTGATCGCCTCCTCGTCTTCGAGGTATTGCTCCATCAACTCGTCATCGGCATCAGCTGCGGCCTCGATCACCAGGTGATGGGCGCTTGCCGCTGCCTCCTTATACTCATCGGGTATCTCACCGATGGTGGGATGCTCGTTCTTGTCGTCATCGGAGAAGAACACGGCGTTCATCTCGACCAGATCGATGATACCGGTGAACTTGTCCTCGGATCCGATCGGGAGCTGGATGGGCACCGCATTGGCCTTGAGGCGGTCCTTCATCATCTCGATGACGTTGGCAAAATCCGCACCGGTGCGATCCATCTTGTTGACGAACGCCAGGCGCGGGACGTTGTAGGTCTGGGCTTGGTGCCAGACGGTCTCTGACTGTGGTTGCACGCCCCCGACGGCACAAAAGACCGCGACCGCCCCATCGAGTACGCGCAGACTGCGCTCGACCTCGACGGTGAAATCGACGTGTCCGGGGGTGTCGATGATCTGGATGCGATAGTCGTTCCAAAAACAGGTGGTCGCAGCAGAGGTGATCGTGATGCCGCGCTCCTGCTCCTGCTCCATCCAGTCCATGGTCGCCTCGCCGGCATGTACCTCACCGATCTTGTGCTTCTTACCGGTGTAGTAGAGAATGCGCTCAGTCGTCGTGGTCTTACCCGCGTCGATGTGAGCCATGATGCCGATGTTGCGTGTTTTATCGAGTGTTGGAGCAGCCACGAACCAGATCCTTACCAGCGATAGTGCGAGAACGCACGGTTCGCTTCGGCCATTCTAAAGACATCTTCGCGCTTCTTGACCGAGTTTCCGGTCTCGTTGGCAGCATCCATGATCTCTGCAGCCAGACGCTCGGCCATCGTGTGCTCTTTGCGCTCACGGCTGTGACCGACGATCCAGCGGATTCCCAGAGTAGTCGAGCGACGTGAATTGACCTCGACCGGTACCTGATAGGTCGAGCCACCCACACGCTTGGGACGTACCTCTATCTGCGGTTTTACATTATCCATAGCCTTTTTGAAGACGCTTAGAGGGTCCTCGTCGGTCTTTTGCTCGACGATATCGAACGCACCGTAGACGATGGACTCGGCAATAGATTTCTTGCCATCCCACAATATCTTGTTGATAAGCTGGGTGACCAGGCGATTGTTGTATTTTGCGTCCGGAACGATCTCGCGACGCTCAGGGGTGCTGCGACGTGGCATATTAGCTCTCCTTCTTCGCGCCGTAGCGGCTGCGTGATTGCTTGCGATCGGCAACGCTTGCCGCATCCAAGGCGCCACGGACGATCTTGTAGCGCACACCGGGAAGGTCTTTGACACGACCACCACGGACGAGCACGATCGAGTGCTCCTGCAGGTTATGGCCGATGCCGGGAATATATGCGGTGACCTCTTGCCCGTTGGTCAGACGCACACGGGCGACCTTCCGCAGAGCTGAGTTCGGTTTTTTAGGAGTAATGGTGTAGACACGCGTGCATACGCCACGGCGCATGGGATTGCCCTTGAGTGCGGGCGATTTGCTCTTCTCGACGCTTGCCTTGCGGCCCTTGCGGACCAACTGGTTAATAGTCGGCATTCTTTGCTTCCTTTCACTGCTGACCAACTGCGCTTTTCGGGCTTTCGGTGAGCATGGGTCATGCACACAAAAAGCTGCCCCGAATTTCGGCGCAACGGTATACACTACTGGAAAGGCCACCCCCTGTCAACGAGATGATAGGCCGGGCGTGTCTATACCTTGAGGCAGAATCGTCTTTCGGTATCACTTTTATTAGGTTTTATTAAGAGCGCTCAGTTCTGCAGTTTGACGCGGATCTTCTCTGAGGCGGCCTTCGTCTTCTTGACGCGGCCACTCATGACTTTGCCGTCCGAATAGATCTGGACCCCGTCGACGACGGTCAGGATCACCTCACTGGGATGCGATGAGTGCACGATGACGCTTTCAGGCTCATGGGTGGGTATCTGGGAAGAGTGAGACAGGTCGATCGCGATCAGGTCGGCAAGCTTGCCGACCTCGAGGGAGCCGACTTTGTCATCGATTCGCAGTGCCTCTGCCCCACCCAAAGTGGCCATACGCAGAGCCTCGACGGCGGTAAAGAAGCTTTTCTTGCCGAAAGCCGCACGCTGCAGGTAGAGATCGGTTCGCATCTCCTCGAACATGTCCATACCATTGGACGCTGCCGGGCTGTCGGTGCCGATACCGACGCGCAGTCCCGCATCGATGAACTTGCGCAGAGGCGCGATACCCATACCCAACTTTGCGTTAAAACGCGGACAGTACGCGATCGAGACGTCCTTCTTTTCCAGGATCTCGATATCGGCTTCATCGACCTGGGTACAGTGGATCGCAAGCACATGAGGCGCATCCAGCACATCCCACTGCAGTACGTAACGAACCGGACTGACCCCCGTGGGCAGCCAGAACGGAGCTTTGGCATCGTATTGGTCGCGCACCTTGGTCGCAAGACGCGACGAGCCATACTTGACGAACTCGTACTCCTCAGAGCTTCCTGCCAGATGGATCGCGACAGGTGTGCCGTCCTGCGCATACTCATAGACTGCTTTAAACAGCTCAGGATGCGTCGAATAGACGCTGTGGGGAGCGATTCCGACCGTGACACGACTGCTCGCCTTCGATCGCCACGATTCGATATCGTCGATGACGGTCTTCATGACTTCTCCGACCTGGGATTTGTCCATGGTCTCGACCTCACGATAGATGATGGCGCGCAAACCTACTTTCTCGACCGCATCGAACGTGCCTTTGCGCAACGTGATATCGGCGATCGTGGTGATACCGGCTGTGGCCGCCTCGATCGCGCCCAGCATGGCACTGGCCTGCCAATCCTTGTCGCTGAGGTTCTCTTCAGCAAGCATCAGATGATACTTCCACTGAGCATAGGCGCTGTCTTCGACCAGACCGCGCATCGCACTGTAGTCCAGATGCGTATGGCAATCGATAAAACCGGGCATGAGCGCACAGAGCCCGAGATCCACCAGCTCATCGTCAGGGTGCCTCTTGACGATATCGGCGAGCGTACCGACATCGACGATGAGGTCCTCGTTGACCACGACAGCACCGTCTTCTATATAGGGTTCTGATATCGGGAGAACATATCTCGCTGCATAGATCATAGCGTGCCTCTTTCAAACCGTTCATGGATATCGCTGGTCGCACGGCGTTTTCCACCAGAGACCAGATTACCGAACTCTTCACGAGCCCACAACCCCGCACAGGCGAGCATGTTCGAGGGTCGCAGGAAGTTGACATCCCACTCCAGCTCGGATTTTTCGCATACGGTCGACTCGGACAGCTTTTGGAACTCATCGGAGTAGGTATGCAAGGTCGCTGAACGCTCAGGTTCTGGCAGCGCATCGATCTCTTCGACGCGCGACAGTGCGTCACGCGCCTGTTTGATACGGATCTCGGTCACCTCCGCCACCTCGGGGTCGATCGCTCCAGCCTCAGCTTTGATGCGGTTGAGCTGCAATCCGGCCTCATAGGTCGTCTCGACCAGCTCATCTCGTCCGAACAGTTCGCTCTCGTAGTTCATGATCTGTTTCCAGCTCGGCTGCAAGAGCAGCTGGCGGTGTTCTTCGACCGTTCTCGCACGCAACCGATAGCCGTAGTGGTCAGGGTCATCGTAGACTTTCGAACCTGGATCAAGAAAAGGCGCCATCGGAGAGGTGAAAGTCAGCAAGCGCGGGTCGTTATCAAGACGCTCGTAGAGGCCTTTGCAGTACTGGACGGTCTCAAGCGCTGAACGCGCGTCTTGCCCTGGGATGCCCATCATGAAGTAGAGGTCGAAACGCGTCGCTCCATGGGCGAGCGCTTCATGTATTGTCTGCTCGATATCGACCATGGTGTAGTGTTTCTTACCAAACTGGGCGCGAATCGCGTCATCGTGGGTCTCGACGCTGATCTCGGCGGTCCAGTCAGCCAGATTGGCTTGGAGCAGCTCGTAGATCTCAGGTGAGGGAGGTCCGAAGAACTCGAAGCCGACCGGTGTGTCGATCTTCTCTTTGCCCAAAGCGTTGAGAAACGTTCGTGCATATTCGGTGCCCGCTTGGAGGAAGTCATTGAGGACGAAGATCGGTCCGGGTAGGTATTTGTGCTGGTTTGCAAGCTCACGCGCTAGCAACTCGGGGTCACGAAATGCAATACGATCACGTCCGAAGTGTTTACGGAAGGTCGTCGCAGAACCACCGCAGGTGGCGCAGTCATGGGTACATCCGCGGCAGGTGATGGTGGCTCCCATCGGGTAACGCAACCAATCCTTGAAGGGGATCGAGCCGAACAGGTCGCGATAGCGCAGCACGCTTTTCATATTGTAGGCAAAATCGAGTGCGGGGCCGTTGAAATCGGCAGGAGCCCAGCTCAGCTCGTTGAAGCGGTGGGCATCGCTCTCGTCCTTCCAGCTCAGATTCGGCACCGAGGCGAGCATCTCACCGCGATACGACGTGCCCTCACTGGAGAGCACATCCATCAACTGCTTGAAAGGTTCTTCGGTGCTATCACCGCGGAGAACGAAGTCGACGCACTCGTATTCGAGCAACTGGTCGTGAAAGACACTCGCAGACAGTCCTCCGATGATGACTGGGGTATCAGGATGCTGTGTTTTACAGATGCGGGCGACCTCGATCGCGCCATGACTGTGCGGCATCCAGTGCAGATCGATACCGAAAATGAGCGGATCCATCTTACGGATCGCACGCTCGACATCGAAACGATCGCTGCGCAACATCAGATAGGCGAGGTTGACGGTGCGCACATGATAGTCAGAGCGCTCCAGATACTCGGCAATGGTCGAAAGACCCAGAGGATATACCTCGAAGATCGGCGTGGAGGGCACCAGATCGGAGACCGGCCCGAACATGATGGGACGCTGACGGAAATCATACACCGCCGGCGCATGAAGCAGTACTACATCGGTTCGAGCCATGCCACCCTTCCTCGAGTCAGCACACTACCTCTTGGTACGCATGCGTTGAGTGCGATTCTTAATAGTACCGCAAGTTCAACTCCGATATAATGAACGCCATGGCAAGGATCGCTGTACTGATACCGTGTTACAACGAGGAGACGACCATTGAGAAAGTCGTCTCTGATTATCGTGGACTCGCCCCCGAAGCCGAGGTCTATGTCTTCGATAACAACTCGACCGACCGTACCGCACAGATAGCGCGCAGCGCCGGCGCGATCGTGATCGATGAGTATCGCCAGGGAAAAGGCAACGTCGTACGCTCGATGTTTCGCACCATCGATGCCGATGTCTATCTGATGGTCGATGGTGATGACACCTACGATGCCGCCGATACTCTCGCCCTTACCCAAGATGTGATCGAGGGACGTGCCGATATGGTCATCGGGGATCGGCTCTCTTCGACCTACTTCGCCCAGAACAAACGTCGCGGACACAACAGCGGTAACCGGATGGTGCGTTGGCTGATCAACACGATCCTAGGAAGTGACATCCAAGATGTCATGACCGGAGCCCGCGCGCTCTCAAAGCCTTTCGCCAAGACCTACCCCACCCTTGAGACCGGATTCGGTATCGAGACCGAGATGACGATGCATGCGGTCGATAAGAACTTCTTGATCACCCAGCACAACGTCAACTATCGCAACCGACCCGAAGGGTCGGTCTCAAAACTCGACACGATGGGTGATGGATTCCGCGTCATCAAGACGATCTTGGCGCTGTTCAAAGACTATCGACCGCTCAAGTTCTTCTCATTGATCTCGGTCCTTCTGCTGATCGCCTCGATCGGACTGTTCCTACTACCGTTTTCCGAGTACCTCCAGACCGGCTATGTCACCCGATTTCCCACCTTGATCGTTGCTACCTCGCTCTCCATCATCGCGCTGCTCTCCGGCGCTTGCGGAATCATTCTTGATTCGATCAGAAAGCAGACGAGGATCCTGTACGAGATCGAGCTGACGCGGGTCCATGAGACACTTATCTAGTCGTCTTATCACCTTACCTGCGATCTTGATTCTCTCGGTCTTGTTGGGTTTCGGCTTATTGGTCGCGACTCGAGCACTTCCCTCAACGGTGATCGAGAGAAACATCGCGCGCGATATCAATGTCTTGGAAGAAGAGGGGCTCTATCCGCGGCTTGCAGGCGATACGCTGAGCAACATCCAGGACAACTTTACGGACGCGTTGATACTGTCGCTGGCCATGCCGGTCGACGATATGAGCGCGACAGAGCAGGCAGCCAAGAGTGCGTTTTGGGAGCAAGGCGATGACCCGATCGTCTCGCTTGCGATGCGGTTGAGCCTGCGTCCGACCAACGCCAACAACAACTACTTCCTCTACTGGCAGGGTCACGTGATCATCATGCGTATCCTACTCTTACTCTTCTCTTATACCCAGATCCGTGTTCTGAACGGTGTTCTTCTGGGCCTCGGATCACTGATCTTGTGCGCGCTTCTTTGGTACAGATTGGGAGCTAAAGTTGCCCTCGCCCTGCTGGTCTCGACCCTTCCGCTTGCTCCCCTTACCATCTTTCGCAGCATCCAATTCGTCAACACGTTCTTCCTCGCACTGGATGGGGCTTTGATGGTCATACTGCTCTTCACACGATTCAAGCACACGCGCTTCGATGCCGAGGTATTTCTTGTATTGGGGATCGCGACTGCCTACTTTGACTTTTTGACCACGCCACTGATCACCTGGGGTATTCCCGTCCTCGTGCTCTGCGCGTCGATCATCCATCGTGATGAGAAAGATGGTGATCGGCGCTCTGCGAGCCAAACGGCACTCGAGCTGCTCCGCAGCATCGTTCGCACAGCTCTCGCATGGATAAGCGGCTACGTCTTGATGTGGGCTGCAAAATGGGCCATAGCATCGCAAGTACTGGGCAGCAGTGTGTTCGAGAAGGCGCTGGGAAAACTCAGTGAGCGCACTGGTGAGAGCATGACCTTTACCGAACGGATGGCTGGAGCACTCAAAAATGTTGCACTGTTGAGCAGTCCTGCGATGCTCACCGATACCACATGGAGGATTCCGATGATCGTCGTAGCTGCGCTCGTCCTTATCTGGTTCGTCGTCTGGTTGGTCACCAGAAGCGGGTTCGATCGTATGGTGCGTGCTTTACCGATTCTCCTTGTCGGCCTCGCTCCCTATGTCTGGTATCTGGTGGTCAGCAATCATTCCAGCATCCATGCCAGCTTCGTCTATCGCGTGCAATGGATCAGTATCCTGGCACTTCTCATGTTCATGGTGCTCACGATCAGCACCCGGTCTCTCCAACCAAAGGGCAGACATGCCCGTAGGACACACTTGTGCTCAATCGGTTCATGAAATGGCACTGAGTTGAGAACAGCGCCCCGAGGGGCGCAGTTCTCATCAATGTGACAAGTCTTTTGAGCAAACTCCTAGCGATAACGTTTCTCTTTGACTTGCGTTGGTTTGGGGTGTCTATTCGCTAACAACAATACTCCCATACCAACAGCACAGAGTGCCACGCTGAGAAGGACTTGCCAGCGAAGCATCGGGTTATCCCCGGTCTTTGGTGTAGTGCCCGTCTGTCCTTGTGGGTTCGCTGCGACCTTGTTGGGCGTGACCGGAGTAGGTTTCGGGGTCGGTGCACTGTTTCTAGTATTGGTAAAGGTAGCCTGACTCGCCTCGGCAGAGATGGTTCCGCTCACACCGGTTGCCGTGGTGCTGTAGCCATCGGTATTAGCTTCGACCTCATCGACGACATAGCTCACACCAAGTGGGATGCCAGATATCGTGCGACTCTTACCTCCACGAAGCTTGAAGGGCACCCCTGAGGTTACTCCATCATAGGTACCTCCATCTGAGAAGCTCACGGTAAAGCTGAACTCGCGGTCCGCCTCGGTGTTGTTACCTGAGAGCACCT
>WQXV01000040.1 GCA_009781565.1 Actinomycetes bacterium | reverse complement strand
TCAAACCGTGTTATCGAACGGTTTCATTGTATAAGCGTGCCGCTCAACTCCATAGTTTCGTAAGAAATATGACACCTTTTACGCACAAATATACGTTGGAGAACGAACACAGAACGCCGTGTTATTCGTAGAAATAGGGTGGTTGAGCTGCCATCGAGAGGATCACATTGCCGTAGTCATCGACTTCGACCGCGTAGAGCGCCTGACTCCAGATCGTACCACTCGCATAGAACAGAGCACCATACTGCTCGTAGAACGTATCGTTGATATAGGCCAGATAGACGTAATCATACCCATTGTCGAGCAGGTAGCGGGCCCAGGTCCCTGCATCCCCATCGATATTGTAGATCGGCGTGTCGGGTCGTGGTGGGCTTGAGGTCAGATAGGGTACATTCGTCGGCGGATTGATAGCAAGCGGATAGGTATAATACATAAAAGCCGAGAATTCCCAGCGGTACCCATCTTGCAGGACGATAAAGACCTTGTCATTCTCGAAATCGACCGATTCAAACAACGGAGCGTGACCTGCGCGGAATGTGGCAGACGTACTGGTGTTGAGGTTGGTGTCGATCTCTTGGGCGATCGAGGGGATCGATGCGACCAGAAGCGCAGCCGCGATCAGGGTTCCGACCACCATCATGACCCGATGCGCGTTTATCTTGAGCACATCAGGCGCGAATGCCCACAGATACAGAGTCGCGACCATCATCGCGATGATCCCGCTGCCGATGTAGCGCTCAAAGCTCCCCAGATTAGCCGCGTCAGCCGCATCGATCAAGAAGACATAGGAGAGGCCGACACCGAGCAGATACAGTGAAAGGCCCACGACCGAGGTCACTAAAGCGGTGCGGATCGATGCGCGATAGCGCTCGGAAAAGCAGGTCAAATAAAAGATCAGGATCAAGACGAAGGTGAGCACCATCGCCAGGATCGCCGGCAAAAAGACCCAGTGACTGATCGATCGATGTATCAGCGCTTCGAGATAGTGGGTTGCGACTTCGAGTTGCGCGTCGCGCATGTTCGCCGCAGAGGTGCCCATCAGATCACCCACATCCACAACATATAGGTGCTGATCGCGGGAACGAGCAGGGCTGCGGCGGTGACGATCCCGTCAAGCCAGATCTCATCGACCGGTTTGTAACGTCGCTCGAAGTAGGCTTGCGCGGCAAGGGCGACCAGAAGCACCATCACCAAGATGATACCGGTGTTCTTCTGCAGGGGCAAGAGCGCTCCGAGCAGTGCCATGATCAGGATGCGCGAGCGCATCGAGTACTCCTCATGCATGATCACGAACAGGCCGAATCCGGTCTCGTAGGCGATCAATAAATCGATGGTCAGCATCGAGAAACTGGATTCAAGGTAGGCGAATTGGAAGGCAATGATCGAGCAGGGAATGATGACGAGCAACCCGAAGAACTTGACCACGCTTTTCTCGACCGAATCGAACAGGGGTAGCAAGAACGCATAGATGAGCAGCTGCGTCGAGGCAAAGAGTGAGAACTCGGAGAAGCCGCCACTCATCCGCGAGAAGAAATAGTTAAAGAGGCTGGTCGCTGGTGGTTTATCGATGCCAAAGACGATCGCGCCGGGGTGACGCGCCACCAGATCGCCCAGACGGAACATCGCGCGTACTGAGAGCGCCCAGTAGTTGAAATCATCGATCCAGACGACCTCGCGCCCGATATTTATCAGGTAGGTGAACGCGACCAGAAAGAGAAACGCGATAAGGCCCTCGCTGAAGATCTTGGACCGGTAGCTCTCCCGATCGGGAGCGAGGAGCACACCGAAGATGGTCAGTAGCGCGCCGGCTGCCGCCAGCGCGAGTCCAGCATAGTAGGTGATGGTCAGATCAGTGAAGATCGCAGTGACGAACAGCACGAACATCAAGATCAAACAGAACAGCGGCATTGAGAACGCAAAGGTCTTCTTGATGATATAGGCAAGCCCGCTGGCACCGAAGAAGAGTACTATGGCGATCATGCCAAGATGAAACGCGTCTTGAACTAAGATCTCGAAGGACACTAGTCGGGCACCGCGCTAGGATCTTCGACACCGATGAGCTGACTTTGGAACAGGTTGGCATAGGCGCCGTCGCGCTCCATGAGCTCTGCGTGGGTTCCACGCTCGACGATCTTGCCATCATCGACCACGAGAAGCTGATCGGCTGAGACCACCGTCGCGAGGCGATGCGCGATCACGATCAAGGTCTTCTTGCCGTGCAGCGCTCTCAGCGTCTGTTGGATATAGCCTTCGCTTTCTGAGTCGAGTGCCGAGGTCGGCTCGTCAAAGACCAGGATGTCGGTATCCTCAAGAAGAACGCGCGCAAGTGCGATACGTTGGCGCTCACCACCGCTGAATCGCACACCACGATCACCCAGCTTGGTATTAAGCCCCTGCGGCAGATCGTAGACGAACAAGGCGTGCGCCGCGTCGAGCGCGTCATAGACCTGCTGCTCGGTCGGCTCATAGCCCAGACCATAGACGATATTCTCATAGACCGTGTCATTGAAGAGCATCGGGCTCTGGGTCACATAGCCGATCCCTCGCCTTATCGAGCCGACGTTGTATTCCTTGATGGGGACATCATCGAAGAGCACCTCACCGTCACTGACATCGCGCATGCGAGGCAAGAGCTCGACCAGCGTCGATTTGCCTGCACCGGAACGACCGACCAGTGCAGTAAAGGAGCCGGCGGGAATGAATGCGTTTATGTCGTTGAGCACCGCCTTACCCTGAGAGACCAGCTCACCTTGTGCGCTGAGTACGTCGGGATAATCAAAGGCGAGTTGCTTGAGCTCGATGCCCTCTTCGATTCCGGAGAACTCGCGCCCACCGGAGTTGATCGTGTTCGAGGTCGTCGCGGCGTCGAACATCTCGTTGACCAGCCGCACGCCCGAGGTGGCTCCGGTAATGGCTTGCAGTTGGTTGTTGAACTCCTTGACCCGCGCGTTGAGCCGAATCAGGATGAACATCAACAAGCCGAGCTGGGCCAACGTCGAGCCTAGGACCGCAATACCGATGTAGAGGGTCACGAACACCGAGATCATCTGGACCGGATCGACGATCACCTCGACAGCAGCGCCGACCTTGGAAGCCTGGATGCTCAACTTCTGCGAGATCTTGGTGACCTCTTCGATGTAGGCTGCTTCCTCGGCTTGGGTGTTGCGCAGCTTGACCAGCTGCATCTGACCCATGCGCTCGACGATCTTTGCCATCAGTTCCTGGCCGAGGCGCGCGTTCTTCAGTGAGTTTTCCTTGATCCAGTTCAAAACCCGCTTGTTGACCAGTGAGACGATGGCGGCAAAAAAGACGGCGACCAGCGTCAGCGGTACTGAAAGCGAGAGCAAGATGACCGCGTACATGATCAGTAACAATCCGATACCGAACAGATTGATGATGGACAGGACAGCCGAGCCGGCTGCGCCGGTCTGTCCCATGACGACACCGACCAGCTCGCCGACGGGATGGCGTGAATAGAACTCCGGATCGGCGGCATAGACCGTATCGACCACCTTCATGCGTAGGCGTAGCATGATACGACTGGAAATGACCGAGTTGTACCATGTGCGCAGATAGAAGACCACGTTGCGCAAAACGTTTGGGATGAAGGCGAGAAGTAACAAGACGACCAGCGTCGGCTTGAGATTGAACCAACCCAGTACCTGATAGAGCGTCGTCCAGATGAAGCCGCCCGAGTCTTGGATAGCCGAGGTCCCCGATTCGGCGAATTGCAGGATCGGAAGCAACAGTGAGAGCCCGACTCCTTCGAAAAGAGCGAACAGGACCGCAAAGCCGACAAGTCCCGCGACCTCGGATTTCTTGACCTCGACAAATTCGAAGAGACGTCGAACCGCTTTGAGCTTGAAACGCTCTTGTAAGGTATCCCAGAGTTGTGTAATCATACGCCAGCCATTATACCGTTACGCTCCGATTCGTATGTGCAGACTATGGTGGTATATCCTCTCGTGTTACTCGATGAGCCCTTTGCTCGCTTTGAGTCGGAGGAGTTTTTGCACGGACAGTTCGGCTTGTGAGCGGTCGATGATACCGGTATCGATCGCACTTGAAAGCTCGTCTATCACGTCGGCGGTGTCCATGGCGCCGGCCATCACCAGATCGGCACCAGCCGCTATAGAGCGCACCGCAGCTTGTGCGATGCTCAGATTCTGGCCCTTGATGGCTCCCGCCATACTCAGGCAGTCGGTCATGATGATCAGGTCGGGGCCGCTGTGTTCGCGTAGATAGGCATAAGCTGCTGGTGAGAGTGAGACCGCGGTGTCAGGTTCGGTCAGGCCCGGGACCATGACATGGCCGAGCATGACCATCTCGGCTCCCTCGCCTATCAACGTATCGAAGGGGACCATATCGCGCTGCTCCATCACGTCGAGAGCGTGGACCGCATTGGAATACGCGTGGGTATCGGGTGCACTCCCGATGCCAGGCCAGTGTTTGAGGGTGACCGCCAATCCCGCCTCATGCATACCTTCGATCCATGCGCGTCCGTAATCGGTCACCTCAGCTGGATCGGCACCAAATGAGCGCCCCAAGCGTGTCATGTACGTATCAGGCTCAGCCAGGTCGAGGGTGGGTGCCAAGACCGCATGCACTCCGATCGCTGCAAGCTTCTCGCCGTGCGCTCGTGTCATTGCGGTGATCTCATCGTATTCAAGCTCAATGATATCGGCAGGAGCAGGAAGAGCGCCGACCAGATCGGCAAGGTGTGCGACCTCTCCTCCCTCTTCATCGGAGCAGACCAGCATCGGAATACCGCGTGCGACCTCGGCTTGCGCGGCTGCCAGTTCTCGCGGGGTCTCCGGTACCGGTTTGCCTCCTGAGAGTGTGATGGCACCTACTCCGTAGTGTGCCAGGATATAGAACCCGGCTGTGTCGTTACTGGGTGCCATGATGATCAGCATCTGGGCAGCGAGCTCTTCGTTGGACCAGCTTGATACATCGAAGGTCACCTCTGATTCGGCTTCCTCCGAATTTTCTGTCTGGGTGACCTGGTTACTGGTCGAACTTTGATCGGGCCCGTAATAGACGCTATAGAGCAGGGCTGCGACGATGACCAGATAGGCCGCAATGATACCGAGGCAGAAGAAGGCCAGCCATTTCAGTACACGAGTGGTCGTAGACTCTGTCCGTGTCCGGTCCTTCTTTTTCATGGGCGAAGTTTACTTGGTTTCGCTGATCTTCGAGCCCAGTTTCGGGCTCAGATCCATGTTGGATTTCAGACGGATGATCCGCTCGACCTTAGCTTGGGCGTCAGTCCGATCCATCGTGCCTGAAGAGATTGCGCTTGCGAGCTCTGAGACCACATCCTGCTTGCCATTCGGCTTGAAGATGACCATATCAGCGCCCGCATTCAGCGACTCGATCACCGCTGCGGCTTCTGAGGGAACAAGACCGGCGCTTACCAGCATGTCGATGTTATCGGTGATGATAAGCGCATCGTCTCCGACATCGTCACGCAGATAGGACAGCGCTGCCCGTGAGAGGCTGGTCGGCGTCTTGTTCTCCGTGAAATCGGGAACGATCACGTGGCTTACCACAATGGCATCGGCAGCATCGCTCGATCTACTGAATATGGTGACTTCACTGCTTTCGATGTTCGACCACGGTTTGTACGCGGTCACCACTTCATTGACATCGGCGAAACTACCCAAACCTGGCCAATGCTTGATCGCGGTCGCGACCCCGGCATTGCCCATGCCGTTACACCAGGCTTGGCAGCACTCGGCGACCTTGTCGGTGCCCCCTTCGAAACAGCGATTGCTCTTTGCTAGCGCCGCTCCGTCTTGATTGATATCGGCAACCGGTCCCAGCACAAAGTTGACCCCCTGCTCTTGGAGGTTGTTCCCATAGGCCTCGATGGTGGTCTCGACTTCGCTAGCCTTCGTCTTACTCAGCGTCTTAGCATTCGGTACCGTCCCGCACAGCTCTTCGAGACGACCGACTTGGTCGGGATGCTCATCAGAGACGATGAAGGCTTGGACCGATTGCGCCGCATCACTTTGCGCCGAGGCGACATCTTTGGCAAATGAGGCGGAAGGTGTGTTGCCCGCCAGCACGATCGCGCCGACCCCTTCCTTGGTCAGCGAGGAGAATCCGGCTGATTGTTGGGAGTCGACGATGACCATGCACATCTGCGCGGCAAGTTGCTCGTCGGTGAAGTTGGCGACCTCGAAAGTCGCTGTTTCCTCCACCACCACGTCTTCAGTCGCTGAGGCAAACGGTAGCGGTGCGGCGGTCCAACCTAGCAAGAACAACACCGCGAGCACCAAGAAATAGCCGGCGATGATCATGCCGAGCACCGCTAGCAATGCATTGAGCAAGCTGGAGAGCTTGCGCCTTTGTTCATGTTGGTTCTCTGCTACGTAGTGCTCGTAGGTCTCTTCACTGTGAAGCGGTTCATCCAGAACAGCATCTTCTCGATCATAGGGCGATTCGATGGTCTCGATAGTCGGATTCTCAGGCATAATCCTTCCGTTCTCGATCGGTGTTTTCCGCGCATGCACACAAAAAACGGCTGAGCACGCATAACGCCAGCTCATGTGCTTATGATTAGGCTTATTCTACCGCATCGGGGGTACCAAAGTACAGAGTTTGGAGCGGATTTGGGTGCGAAACCTGAGCCCTACAGCGAGTCGATGAGACTGCGGATCTGGTCCTTGTAGCGCTCGTCGCGCAGACCCAAAGCCAGGTTGGTCTCAAGCCAGCCGATCATGTTACCGGTGTCGAACCCGTCGCGAGGATCGATCACGACCGCGTAGACCTCTTCTTCGCCGAGCAGCTCGATCAAGGCATCGGTCAGCTGGATCTCGCCATCACGACCGGGTGGGGTGTTCTCCAGGATCTCCATGATGCGTGGGGTGAGCAGATAACGTCCGGTGATCGCCAGATTCGAGGGAGCCGAGCCGACTGGCGGCTTCTCGATCATATCACTGACCTTCCAGACCCCGTCTTCAATCTGCTGACCTGCGATGATACCGTATTTTGAGACATCTTCGGCTGCGACCGGCTCGACCGCGATCACACTGGCGCCGGTCTTTTCATGGACCTCGAGCAGGCGCGGTAAGACGTTATGGTCGGGTACGATGATGTCGCCGAGCAACACATAGAACGGCTCGTCACCCACGAAAGGCGCTCCATAATGTATCGCATGGCCCAATCCCTTGGGACGTGACTGGCGTACCGAGAACAGATGGGCCATCTCGGTGATGGCATGCACCGTGTCGAGCGCGGCAGCCTTACCTTGGTCAGCCAACGACTGCTCGAGCTCCGCATTGCTGTCGAAGTGATCTTCAATGGCGCGCTTGGCCTTGCCGGTGACCAGCAATATCTCGGAGACACCGCTGTCGACCGCTTCCTCGATCACGTATTGCATGATCGGTTTATCCAGTACCGGTAGCATCTCTTTGGGCTGTGCTTTGGTGACCGGTAGGAATCGGGTGCCCAGACCTGCAGCAGGAATGATCGCTTTCATAGATCTATCTCTCTCGTCCGTAATCGTCATCGTAGCGCGTTATATCATCTTCGCCCAGGTACTGCCCGGTGGCGACCTCGACCACGCGCAGCACGGTATCCCCGATGTTTTCCAAGCGATGGATAGCGCCCATCGGCAAAAACGCGCTCTCGTTCTTCTCCAATGTGATCGTACCGCCGTTGCAGGTGACCAGCGCGGTGCCTTCAGCGATGATCCAGTGCTCGGCGCGGTGTTCGTGGCTTTGCGAGGATAGACGCATGCCCGGCAGCACCATGACCTCCTTGACGTGGTAGTGCGGCATGCGCACCAGCATGGTCCAGCTTCCCCAGGGGCGCAGGCTCGTCTTGTTGAGCGCGACCTCAGGCGCTCCCGCCTCTTTGAGAGCATCGACGATCTGGCGCACATCCTGGGTGCGATCGCGATCGGCGACCAGCGTCGCATCGGCGCTGTCGACCACCATCACGTTGTCAAGGCCGAGCGTGGCGATCATGCGCCCGCTTTCGCTGTAGGCAAGTGTGTCGTGACTTCCGATATCGACGGCACGCCCGATCAAGGTGTTACCCTCTTCATCGGCAGGTGCCAGATCGGCCAGCGATTCGAGTGAGCCCACGTCGCTCCAGCCCAGATCGGCGGCGACCACACTGACGT
>WQXV01000039.1 GCA_009781565.1 Actinomycetes bacterium | reverse complement strand
GGTGAAGGGGCCAAAGGGCGAACTCTCCCAGGAGATCTCTCCTTTGATCAGTGTTACCCAAGAAGGCGATGAGATCATCGTCGCCCGCTCAGATGACGAGCGCGAGTCACGTAGCCAGCATGGATTGGCGCGTACACTCATCAACAATATGGTCGTCGGTGTCAGCGAAGGCTACGAGAAGAAGCTTGAGATCGTCGGTGTCGGTTATCGCGCCACGCTCAAAGGCTCCGATATCGAGCTTGCCTTGGGTTTCTCCCATCCGGTCCTGATCAAGCCGGAACCGGGGATCACCTTCGAGGTTCCTACCCAGACACAGATCACGGTCAAAGGTATCGATAAACAACAGGTCGGCCAAGTAGCGGCCGATATCCGCAAGTGGCGCAAGCCCGAGCCCTACAAAGGCAAAGGTATCCGCTACGAGGGTGAATATGTCAGGCGCAAATTAGGTAAGGCTGCGAAGTAGTGCAGGCCTTCGGGGCAAAACCTCGAAAAGGATACGGAAAGGTCATAGGTAATGGCTAACACGAAGAAAAAGAGTGCAGGACTGAGGCGACGCCAAAGACGCGTACGCTCCAAGATCAGTGGCACCGCTGCGGTGCCGCGCTTGCGTGTCACACGCTCCAATGCTCATATCGGCGCACAGCTGATCGATGACGTCGCTGGTCACACGATGATCGCGGCAAGCTCGAAGGAGCCGTCGATCCTGGATGCGGGCAGTACTGCCTCCAACAAGGAGGCTGCCAAGCTTGTCGGTGAAGCCTTGGGCAAGCGTGCCGTCGATGCAGGTATCACCGATGTCGTCTTCGATCGCGGTGGCCGCATCTATCACGGACGAGTAAAAGCTCTAGCAGACGGTGCACGCAGCGCCGGACTGAAGTTCTAGGAGGTAGTGATGGCTCGAAACGTAGCACCGGTATCGGAGCTTCAGGAAAAAGTGGTCTACATCAACCGCGTCTCCAAAGTGGTCAAGGGTGGTCGTCGCTTCTCGCTGTCCGCGCTGGTCGTGGTCGGTGATGGCGAAGGCAAGATCGGTATCGGGATGGGCAAGAGCTCCGAGGTACCCAACGCCATCAAAAAGGCGATCGATGATGCGAAGAAGAATATGTTCACCGTGCCCGTGATCAACGGCACGCTGCCTCACGAGACGGTCGGCGAGTTCGGCGCAGCACGCGTGGTCCTCAAACCAGCCGCTCCCGGTTGTGGAGTCATCGCTGGTGGACCAGCACGTGCAGTCCTTGAACTTGCGGGATATACCGATGTGCTGACCAAGTCACTGGGCTCATCCAATCCGGTCAACGTCGTCAAGGCAACGGCCGCCGGGCTCAAAAGCATGCAGTTCTCCAAAGAGGTGGCACGCCGGCGCGGTAAGACGCTCGAGGAACTCTTCCGTATCAAACCAGCTGAGGCTATCAAAACGACCGATGCGCTGGTCGCTGAAGATGGATCCGATGACGTCGTCGTCGAAGACGCTACCTTGATCGAAGACGAGACCGTCTGGGTGCCGCTGGAAGAGAGTGTCGAGGAAAGCGAGCCGGTAAGCGAAGCAGTGGTCGAGCCGGTCACAGAACCAGTCGTTGAGCCGCTCGATCCCGAGATCGCTGCCGCACTTGAGGCGACGGTCGGTCGCGTTGAGGAGGTCTAAGCGATGGCTGAAAGAAATGACAAGATAAAGCAGCTCAAGATCACACAGATCAAGAGCCCGATCGGCAAGAAGAAGGATCAGGGTGCTACCCTGCGTGCACTAGGACTGCGCAAGATCCGCCAAAGCGTCATCCAAGATGATAATCCGGTCATCCGTGGCATGGTGTTCAAGGTCAAACACCTCGTCGAGGTCGAAGAACTCAAACCGGCAAAGAAAGCCGCTCCGAAGACAAAGAAAGCCGAAGAGGAATAATCATGGAACTACATCACCTATCTCCAGCACCGGGGTCGACCAAGAAGCGTAAGCGCGTCGGTCGCGGTCATGGCTCAGGTCTAGGAAAGACCTCGGGACGCGGCCAAGACGGTCAAGCGTCGCGCGCCGGTGGGACCAAAGGTCCGGGTTTCGAGGGTGGACAGCTTCCGCTCTACATGCGCCTGCCGAAGTTGGGTGGTTTCACCAATCGCAACCGCCAAGAGTATGCAGTCGTCAATGTCGGACGTCTTGAAGAGGTATTCGAGGCCGGTGATACGATAAGCGCCGAGACACTGCATGAGAAAGGCGTGATCAAATCAGCGGTCAAACTACCGGTCAAAGTATTGGGCCATGGTGACCTCAGCAAAAGCTTCACCGTGTCCGTTGACAAGGTTTCAGCAACAGCAAAAGAAAAGATCGAAAACGCAGGAGGGACGGTCGAGTAACCGTGTTCAGTGCAATTCTCAACGCCTTTCGGGTTCCCGATCTTCGCAAGAGGATCCTCTTTACCCTTGCTATTCTCGTGCTCTATCGACTCGGCGCGCATATTCCGGTCCCCGGAGTTGATGCCGCAGCGATCCAGGCGACCCTTGAAAGCCTACCTGCCCTAGGTATGCTCAATCTGTTCAGTGGTGATGCGCTGGCACGTATGAGTGTGTTCTCTTTGGGTGTCATGCCCTACATCACCGCAGGTATCATCATGCAGCTGCTGCAAGCTGCGATCCCCTCACTTGAGGCGCTTTCAAAAGAGGGCGAGGCCGGACAGCGCAAGATCACCCAATACACGCGGTATCTGACTATCGGCATCGCCACCATCGAAGCGATCGGTTTTATCGGTACGGTGTTTAGCGGTGCGGTCGCGATGAGCGTGCTGCCGCGCTGGATCACGGTCGGCGTGATCATCATCACATTGGTCGCCGGCACCTCGCTGATCATGTGGTTGGCCGAGCTGATCACCCAACAGGGTATCGGCAACGGTATGTCACTGCTGATCTTTGCCGGTATCGTATCGCGTTTTCCCACGGCTCTTGCCGAGGCGATCATGTCGAGTGAAGGGGTATGGAACTACCTGCTCACCGCTCTGATCATCGCCTCGATCCTCCTGGTCATCATGGGGGTCATCTATATCGATCGTGGCCAGAGACGCATTCCGGTCAACTACGCAAAGCGTGTGGTCGGTCGTCGCGTCATGGGTGGACAGTCCACCTACATCCCGCTCAAAGTCAACGGTGCCAACGTCGTGCCGATCATCTTTGCCAGTGCATTCCTCTCGATCCCCTCGCAACTTGCACTTCTGATCAAGGCCGAGTGGTTCCAGAATCTGGCTGCAGCGGTCGCCAAAGGTCCGATCAACTGGATCTTGACCTTCATCCTGATCGTATTCTTCTCCTACTTCTACACCGCTTTGGTGTTCAATCCCATCGATCTGGCCGATAATCTGCGTCAGCAAGGTGGGTTCATCCCCGGTGTACGTCCAGGTGGGCAGACCATCAAATATATCGAGACGGTCATGAACCGTATCGTCCTGCCCGGTGCTCTGTTCCTGGGTATCATCGCGATCGGCACCTCGATCCTGTTCGCGTTGACCAACAATCCGCTGATCATGCAATTCGGAGGTACGTCGATCTTGATCATGGTCGGTGTCGCGCTTGAAACGATGACTCAGATCGAGTCACAGCTCAAGATGCGTCACTACGACGGTTTCTTCAAGTAAAGAGCACACGAGATTCCGCATAAGTATGATTCTTTTTGCTAGTATGTAAGTATCGGTACCGATACTGATGCGTTTAACGTGTGACAACTATTTAGAGAGAGGGATCGAAGATGAAACGAACTGCAGCTGTCATGTCGATGTTGAGCGCATTCATGCTGTGGGCGACCTCAGCATTCGCGTCGACCGCTTCCCTGCTTCCCGCCACCGGCGATGAGCTCGATATCGGCCCTTGGGTCTGGGCAGCGCTGGGTCTGGGTCTGGCTGCCCTGCTGGGTGCTCTTGCCTATTGGTGGCTCAATCGCAGCAAAGCAGTCGTCGATGACGTGGCGCTCGACGATGTCGAGACCACAACGACCGACGAAGTGATTGAAGAGGTGGTCGTGGACGACGGTGCCGACGACGATGATTTCTTCAACATCGAACTGACCTAGTACTCTCTCGCACATAGCTTCATTACCTTCCCAATAGACAACGAAGCGAGTGGCTCAAGCCACTCGCTTGTGTTGATGCCTTTATGGTACGAGTCAACGCGTTCTTAGGGCCGTTTTCTTATGTGTCATTTTGGTGACAGGACCGTGAAAAAAATGTCGAACAAGCAACAAAAAACGTCCTTTATACCCTCATTTTCGCAGTTTGGGAACAGCTACTAAAAAAGTACTTCTTTGTCACGATCACAAGCGTATACTCCCACTCATTAGTCCGAACTCTGAAATAAAGTGGGTTGCTCGAATCGATGGAAGCTTCGCTTAATGTTTCGGAGTCTTTTATGGAAGTCGATGCGTCTTTGAGAGCGTCTGGGGAGGGTGGCTTATGGCATTGCTAAGGAGGTTTTACGCGTTCAGTGACCAGTTCACTGAGCATGCAATGTCTCGTATACGCCACCGCCTCTTCAAGGACGCGGATCTCCCTCTCATCGCGAAAGCAATCCTTATCGCTATCCTCCTTGTGTGCTTGACACCAGGGATCGCGATCACCAATGAAGACGATACGCACCTTGTGGTCTTCGACTCAGGTGTTGGATCGGCTGATCAACCTCTGGTCCTTGAGGGTGTCAGAGACGGCACCTTCATCTGCGAGATCGAGCCGGAGTTCACCGCGATGCCGAATCAAGCCTTCGTAGGTTGGGCTCCTACATGGGAACCGACCGATGTCGTCGACCATGATGTTGCCTATACCGCCCTTTGGACAGAGTTCGATCCTGAAACGGTCCTCGCACCAGATCCCGATCTGTTCTCAACACTCATCTCGATCGATACCACGATTCCGGTCCTCGACCCATTCACCCCTGATACACCGGATAGCGGTATACCACCGTTGCAAGATCCCTCTGCGCCCAAGCAACCGTCAGAAGGAATCGTTGCGACGGGCGATATCATCACCGGATGGGATGTGAACTTCTCGGTCGGCAGCCAAGGGATCGGGACGTATCTGTCGCTGACCGGTGTACCCAATGGCACATCGGTAGCATCGATCGCTCCGATGTTCTACCCGAGGCCAGGATTCGCGTTCGACTACTGGAGAGATGAGAGTACCCTACAACCGGTCACGGTCATCAACAAGGACACGAATATCGTCGCCATATGGAAAAGCTCGACCATGCCTCACAACTGGACCAACGCGTTGGCTTACATCTCTTCCTCCCAGGGTTGGCAGATCCCTTCTGACTCTATCCTTCTGACCTTTAGTAACGTGTCCCAGAATGGACACTGCTTTCTCGATTATGTCTACCTACAGGTCGATGCGGAAGGAAATGTCGCTCTCTATTTCTTGGCGTATTCCGACAACAAGACCTTCTCTCATCCGTCATCATATATCAGCTATGCAGGTGAGCGCGGCGTGAAGGTTGGGCTTGATGAACGCGACAGCAAGAACATGTTCTGTGTCTACCGGGTCATCATACCGGCAGAGCTTGTCGAGTCGACGATCATCAGTGGCATGCCACTGCTCAGCATCTCCAACGAAGGTAGCATGCCTCACTCTATCAACAATATGCCTCTGGGTTTTCTCAACATCAACTATCGGACCGACCACTATATCTATGAAGGACTTGACAGTATTACGGGAAGCCCCATCGATCTTCGAATCAGATCAAGTGTGCCCGGAGTCGGCACGACCAATCAGATGGTGAGCGCCAAACCCCTGACGATATTTGGATATATTCGAAATAGCGAGCTTGGCTTGGATGTCCCCTCCGGGGTGATTGTGGATCAGCAGGGGATGCTCGTGCTCAAACTCTACTATTCCCGCGATGAGCATTATGCCTGGACGATCAGAGGAATCACCGGTCCTGCATCGACCACGATCTATAACGGGGAGGAACAGGAACTCAGCGACATCATGGGGAACAGCCAGTTCTTCACGATCACGTTTCCCACCCATGACCCGCTCGCCCACTATCTGTTCCAGCCGAATCCAGCTTCAGATCTGGGGACCGGACTGGTATGGGTCAACCCACGCGGGACTGATGTTGGGACCTATTATCAAAACCTCTCGCTCGTCCCGGGCTACAAGGTCTGGTATACCAACGATGATCCCGGCTGGGATCCCAATAATTATGAGACTGCCCCGGTCGAGATCAACAACGATGGGGTGAAGTGGGTCGATATCTCAGACGATCTCGGAGCTGCGATCATCGTCCATGGAAGCCTCACGATCACCCAACGACCGATCACCATCACCACCCCCTCTGCAACGAAGGTCTGGGACGGCACGGCTCTGACCAGAGGTTTTCTCGATGTCACCGAGTTTGCGAATTCCTACACCAAGCGATCCCTTCCGCTTCCAGATGAAGGCCTGCTCGCCAATACGACACCGAAGCTTCTCATCCCCCACGAGATCGAATACAGTCCGACCGGTTCGCAGACCGATGCGGGAACGTCCCCCAACTACCATAGTGATCCGTACATCTTCTATTCGCTCTATGAAGAGGAGGAGCCGGGGGTCATCACACACTACAAGATCGATGTGACCAGGAATTATCTCATCACCTCGAGCTTCGGAGATCTCAAGGTGACACCGGTGATCTTCTTTGACGCGAACACCGGTGATGGAACGATGCCTAACCAGCCGGTCACCTACAACCAGAGCATCACCTTGACCGCGAACACCTTCACCAAATACCTCCATATCTTTGCTGGCTGGAATACTGAGCCCGATGGGACGGGAACTTCCTATACCGATGAGCAGACCTTCACCTATCCCACCGAGTCGAACATGACGCTCTATGCGATGTGGGACCAGCCACCGCTCACGACACTGACCATCTCGAAAAAGGTGATCGGTGACTACGGTGATACGACCAAACCCTTCGCATTCACCGTCCACTTCGCCCAACCGGACGGAGAGCCACTTGAGGCTGGAACCGAGTTCGTATACACCCGTAGCGGAGCGGGAATTCCCGAACCATTCGCTGAGCCTATGGTCTTGGATGGTAACGGAGATGCCACCTTCTCGCTCAAGCACAATCAAGAGATCGTCATCGGAGGTGTTCCCGAAATCATCCAGATCTCGATCATCGAAACTGAGGATAACGACTATGTCACCAAAGTCACCGACAGTCTGACTCCGAGCTATCAAGAAAATGAGATCACCTTGCGAAGCATGTCGACCGACCGCTCTTTTGCCTTCACCAACACACGAAAACCTGTGGTCGAAAATGGCATCAGCATCAACAATATGGAAAACATCCTGCTGCTTCCGTGCCTGATTGTGGCGCTGAGCTTGGGGACACGTCTCTATACACGGCGTAGTGACAAAGCTAGGGCGATGAGTTCATGATGCAGCACGTCGATACCCACAGAGAAACGTATAGCCAAGACCATCCGGCTCCGCCATCGGTCTGGAAGGATCTGGGTGCGCTTCTGATCAAGATCGCGGCGATAGCGGCGATCACCTTGTTGCTCTTCACCTTCGTCTACGGTCTGCACTATGTCACCGAACCCAGCATGACACCGGCGATAGAAGACGGCGATCTCTTACTGTACTACCGCTGGGATAAGGATTATCACTCCAATGACCTGGTGGTCTTTAAGAAGGATGGCGCCAAGCAAGTGAGACGCGTGGTCGCCTCCAGTGGAGATGAAGTCGATATTACCGACGCGGGTCTGGTCATCAATGGTTCGGTCCAGCAGGAACGAAGCATCTATGCCAAGACTCAGCGATACGAGACAGATATCAAGTTCCCCCTCGTTGTGGGCCAAGATGAGGTCTTCGTCTTGGGAGATGCGCGAGAGGGGGTGAGCGATAGTCGCGTTTACGGCCCGATACCACAAAGCAAAACACAAGGTACGGTCATCGCTTTGTTGCGTAGACGCAGCTTGTGAGAGAGAAAACAACCATGAAATAGGAACAAGGTCGAGTCAGGCCGGACTCTTCATACCAAGGTTCCTTTTTGTGCATACATAGAAGACAGACAGTAAGAAAGATACGAATGTAAGGAGGAAAGACATGTTTAGAAAGGCAAACATCGGACTGGCGCTTTTACTTGCGTTCGTCCTGTGCTTCTCGGCGGTCTCATCTGCATTCGCAGAAGGTGACCCACTGACCGGTGGTACAGAGACGGATCCGATCGAAGCGTCCATCAAAAAGGTGTTCAAGATGCCGCAGGGAACTCCGCTTCCCGGTGCGACCTTTGACTTTATCGTCACATCGATAAGTGCGAACGAGGTTGCAGCGACGACGGCGAACATGCCGACACTGGGAGCGTCCACCTCAAATCCGCTCGAGGGAAAGTTCTCCGTCACCTATAGCGATG